>CANQGC010000066.1 GCA_947600345.1 uncultured Clostridia bacterium | reverse complement strand
TTCGGGCCGGTGATGACCAGCGTCGTGAAGTCCGCGCCCAGCCAGAGGTTCGAGGGCACCACCTTCTCCGGGTCGATCAGCGGGTGCCGGGCGCGGATCAGGTTGATCCGGCCCTCGGTGTTGAGCTTGGGCGGCACGGCGCGCATGCTCCGCCCCAGCGCGGCACGGGCGAAAATCATGTCCAGCTGGGCCATCGTCTCCAGGCTCTCGGCGATCATCGGCCCGTCGGGGGCGATCTGGCCGGAAAAGGCGGCCAGTATGCGCTCGATCTCGTTGCGCTCCTTTACGGCCCACTGCTTGAGCTCGTTGCCCGCCTCGACCACGGCCATGGGCTCGATGAACAGCGTGCTGCCCGTACCGGACTGGTCGTGCACGATGCCGGGCACGCTGCTTCTGCACTCGGCCTTGACCGGCACCACGTAGCGGCCGTTGCGCATGGTGATGATGTTGTCCATCAGGTACTTCTGGCTGGGGCCGCGCAGCAGGGCGTTGAGCTTGTCCCGGATGCGGTCGTTGAGCATGCGCATGTGGCGGCGGATGTCGGCGAGCTCGGGGCTGGCGTGGTCGCTGATCTCGTCCTCGGAGAGTATGGCGTCGAATATGTCCTCCTCCAGGTTGCGGTTCGTGTAGAGCGTGGAGCCGAGCTGGGTCAGCAGCGGCGTGTCCTCCCGCTCGGTGACCAGCGCGCCGCGCACCAGCCGGGACGCCTTCATCGCGTCGGCGATCTGCAGCAGCGACTTGGCCGACAGCGTGGAGCCGATGCCCGCGAGCTTCAAAAACTCGCGCACGTCGTCGAAGGCGCGGATGGGGTTCGCGCCGCTGTAGGCCAGCACGGTGGATGCCTCCTCGGTCTCGGCCTGGCGGCGCAGCACCAGCGAGGCGTTGCCCGAGGGCTCCAGCTTGCGCGAAAACTCCCGGCCCATCTCCGTGACCGCCAGCGCGGCCAGCTGCTCGCGAATCTTCGGGAACTCCAGTACGCGCAGGTTTCTATCGTTCATATCATTCCACTCCTCGGAAGTAGTGTCCGGTGGTCGCATTCAGGGAATCGAGCTCCGGCCAGTCGGCCTCGCTTCGGGGGTCGCCGCCGTCCAGCGCGATCCTGTGCAGGCGCGCGGCGGCCTCGACGGGGTCGTCCGGCCCCAGCAGCATCCGCCAGGCGGAGGCGGCGGGGAGGGAGGCGCGCCTGCGCAGCAGCATCAGCGTGGCGGAGTTCAACAGCTGCACGGTGCAGCCCTCCTCCGAGGCGATGCGCCTGAGCGGGAACCTTGCCCCCAGCCGGTCGGTCAGCGCCTTCGCGCCGATGCGCTCGCCCGGCGCGCAGCCGTCGCAGCGGCGGCAGTCCCGGTGCGCGCCCTTCAATCCCAGCACCGCGCGCAGCGGGCAGTGGCGCAGCTGCATGAGTGGCACGCGGCCGTAGACGACCAGCTCCCGCTCGCCGCCCAGCGCCTCGATCTGCGCCCGGTTGAGCTCCACGGAGGGGGTGTAGCGATGCACGCCCCAGTCCGCGAGCTGGGCGGCGGAGAGGCCGTTGGCGATGTTGAGCATATAGTCGCCGGCCCGCTTCCCGGGCCAGTCCAGGCCGAGATGGCCGACGTTCGAGAGCAGCGTCCGCCGGATGCGCCCGGCGTTCGCCTTCGCCCAGGCGTGCAGCTTGCGCAGCGTCGCATCGCCCATCACCGGCGGCAGCGCCAGGTCGAAGCGCTCTGGCAGTTGTTCAAGCGCCGCGTCCAGCGCCTCGGCGCGCAGGTCCTCCGGTGCGAAGCAGGCGAAGTCCGCGCCCGCGTCCAGCGCCCGGCGGAGTATGGAGGGGTCGCCGCTCTGGGCGATCAGCTCCGGCCGGGTGTGCGGCTGCTCCGGCAGCTCCGGGAGCGCCAGCCTCCCGCAGGGCCACGGCGGGTTGCGCCGCGCCTCGAGCAGCGCCTCGGCGGCGCTCCTGCGCAGCGCGTTCAGCGCAGAGACGGGGAGGTAGGCGTTCGCGCCGATCTCCGCGCTCCAGCCGCGCAGCTCGAACGGCGTATCGCCCAGCTTGGCGATCTGCGCGCGCACCCGCTCCGGGTCGGCGGGCCGGGAGAGGGCGGTTTGCGCGACATCGCCCTCAACCTCCGCCGCGCGCCCGCCGTCGCTCAGCGCCAGCCGCGCTGGTTCGCCCACGCGGATGGTCAGCTTCGCGTCCACGGGGAACCTCCGCCGCTCGCCCTGGAACGACGCCCGCAGCGCCTGCATCTGCGCCTCCGAGGTCAGCCGAACCAGCGCGTCGCCGCGCTTCGCGGCGGGCAGGGGAACGGCTCCGGCGGGGGAGGAGGCCAGGCGCACGGGCGCGTCCTCGCCGCCCGCCCGGCGCAGCGCCAGCGCGTCCCGCGCGTCCACTGGAACGGTCAGCTCGACCGTGCCGTCCCTGCGGCAGGCGCCGATCTCCGCGCCCAGGTGGTTCGGGCGCTCCGGGTACATCAGCTTGGCGTCCTCCAGGCCCGGGCCGTAGCCGCGCGTGAAGCCGCCGCGGTTGAACAGCTGCTTTAGCTCCCGCTTCGCCGCCTCCGCGTCGAAGCGCGCGCCGCTGGCGCGGGAATCCAGCGCGGCGCGATAGATTCCGGCGGTCTGCGCCACGTACTCCGGCCGCTTGAGCCTGCCCTCGATCTTCAAGCTCGCCACGCCCGCCTCCGCGAGCGCGCGCAGATTGTCCAGCCCGCACAGGTCGCGGGTGGACAGCAGGTATCCCTCGCGGCCGTCCAGCGAATACCGCTGGCGGCAGGGCTGGGCGCAGAGGCCCCGGTTGCCGCTCCTGCCGCCGATCATCGACGACAGCAGGCACTGGCCGGAGCAGCTCACGCACAGCGCGCCGTGCACGAACACCTCCAGCTCCGCGCCGAGGTTGGCGCAGCGGGCGATTTCGTCGAAGTCCATCTCCCGGGCCAGCACCACGCGCTTGAAGCCTTGCTCCGCCAGAAACTCCACCGCCTGCGGGTTATGGGCGGCCATCTGCGTGCTGGCGTGCAGCGGGAGGCCCGGGGCCATCTGCCGGACCGCGCGCGCCACGCCTAAATCCTGCACGATCACGCCGTCCGCGCCCGCGGCGCAGATTTCGGCGATGGTGGCCTCCAGCCGCGAAAGCTCGTCCTGGCGCACCATGGTGTTGAGCGCCACATAGAGCCGGACGTCCCGCTCCCGGCAGTAGCGCGCCGCGTCGGTCAGCTTGCCCTCGAAGTTTCCGGCGGTGCGGCGGGCGTTGAAGTCGCCCGCGCCCAGGTACACCGCGTCCGCGCCGCACTGCGCCGCCGCGACCATCGCCTCCGGCGTACCGGCGGGGCAGAGCAGCTCGGGCGTGCGGATTCCGGCGGACGCTGCTGCCGCGCTCAACCGCGCTTCAGGCGCTCGATCTCCGCCTGCGCCTCCTCCAGCTCCCTGCGCAGCCGCCGGTTCTCCTCCCGGGACTTCATCATGTCGTCGGCGGCGTTCATCGCCGTGAGTACGGCCAGCTGGCCCCCGGGCAGGTGCGCGGCCTGGTTGAGCTCCCGCATGCGGCGGTCCACCCAGGCGGCGACGCCCTGCACGTACTCCTCGGAGTCGTGGGTGACGATGGTGTACTCTCGCCCGGCGATGCGGACGGTGGTTCTGATCTTCTCCATAGCTTTCTCCATAGCTCTATCCCTCGCATCCGAATTTACCATCATTATAATACCACAAAACGCGCGCCGCAACAAGCGCCGCGGCGAATTTGTGCGCGCTTTGAAGCGAAGCGCGCAGAAGAGGGGGAGGGCGCCGCCGCGCGTCATCGCGGGCGGTCGCCCTCCCCCGAGGTTTGCCCTTCGGGCGCGGCGGCTCAGTCCAGCGCCTCCCGGCGGTAGACCTCGCCGGTCGTCAAATCCTTCCAGAGGAGCGCGCCGTCCTCGAGCGTCATGTAGCCGTGGGGCGTGCCGTTCTTCGGGATCGACGTGGAGCCGGGGTTGACGTAGGTGAAGCCCTCGTGTCGTTCAAACGCCGGAATGTGCGTGTGGCCGCAGAGCAGCACGTCGCCGGGCATCAGCGGCGGGGGATTCTTCTCGCCGTGCGCGTGGCCGTGGGTGGCGTAGATCGCGCGCCCGCCCAGCGGAATCACGCAGTAGTCCGCCAGCACGGGGAAGGAGAGCACCATCTGGTCCACCTCCGCCTCACAGTTGCCCCGCACGCAGAGCAGGTGTTCGCGGATGCCATTCAGCATCTCGATCACCCGCTTGGGCGCGTACTCCTCCGGCAGATCGTTGCGCGGCCCGTGGTAGAGCAAATCCCCCAGCAGCAGCATTCGAGGCTTGCCCTCCGCCTCCCAGGCATCGAGCAGCTTCTCACACCAGTGTGCCGACCCGTGAATGTCCGACGCGATCATCAGCTTCATACGTATTCCCTCCGAATGAGATTGGTTTGACTCAGCGGGTGAGTTCCTGGTATCGCCGCATGAGCTCGGCAACGCAGCTGGATTCGGTCGTGCCCTTGACGGGCATTCCGTAAGCTTCCATCACGGCGCGGTCGTTGGCCTGGTGCGCCTTGCGCAGCTCGGGCGGCATGGTGAGCTCATCGTAGAGATCGGCCAGGCTGCAATCGGGATAGAGCGCGCGGGCGTCGAGGATCGCCTGGGCGGTCTGCTCGATCCTGGCGCGCTGGGCATCGGTGGGGGTGGGCCAGGGGAAGTTGTTATAGACGATGTTGATTGAATAGCTGTAATCGCTCTTTAGCCTCCCGCATATTGCGCGCATCCATGACATATGGACGTTTGAAGTAAGCACGCCAAAATGATATATCGTCGCGTCAGGAATGATAAAGAGCTTATCCCCGGCAACCGTGTTGCTGTCAAGATATCCCAAAGGGATATACCGACGCCTTTCCGAAGAAACTTTCGGAATTACAATTGCGTGATCCGGATTCAATTGTTCCCGGAACAATGTCGGCGTTTCCGCCAAGCGCCTTCGGCCGGCATCGGGGCTTGCTTCTCGAGCAGCCTTGCACAATGCAACGCGCTTGGTAATCTGAGGAAGCTTTCGAAGTTCCGCTGGCGAAATGCCGACAAGCCATAAGCAATACCGGGGGATGTTGTTAATGAATTCATACCCCATCATGAAACGCTTAATATATTTTTCCGCTTCCGGTTCCGAACGAATCAGTTCATCTTTTTCCTCGGCGGATAATATCAAATGCCCGCCGTCTGTTGGCCGATTGCCAGACAGCATTTGCGGCACATCACAGAGAGGCGTGGTTTGGCTCTCGATGAAAAGATCATGCGAATTTAACAAGTACGCATTGATGTTTTCAACGTGCTGAATGCGCCCATCCGAATACAACGTCCTCGGTTTCGTGTTCGGTGCGCAGCTAAATCCCACGATCACGCAGTGCACGTGTGCCTTGACGCTGGCTTCGCTGTCCCATCTGAATGTGCGATACGCGAAATCGATGTGAATTCCGAAGCGCTCATACAGCGGCTTCCAAACGCTCGCGACCTGCTCGCCCTGCGTGATGGAATTGGTCGAGACGAAGGCGGCTCTTGCACCCCCCCCCCCGCCAAAAATTTTGCGGCGGTGAAGTACCAGCCGGCCACATAGTCGATCTTCCCGGCTGTCTTGTAGGGCTTGCCCTTCTCGTCCACGTAGATAGAGAGGATATCCTCCTTCTGCGCTTTGCTTTGCAGGGAATAGCCCACAAACGGCGGATTCCCCATGATGTAGTTCAGCTCGCGCTTCGACACGATGCTCTCCCAGTCGATGCGCAGGGCGTTGCCCTCGACGATCTGGGCTTGGGTCTTGAGCGGCAGGAAGTCCAGCGGCATGTGCACGATGTCCTCCGTGCGGCGCATCATTTGGCTCTCGGCGATCCACAGCGCCGTGCGCGCGACCGAGACGGCGAAGTCGTTGATCTCGATGCCGTAGAACTGCGTGATGGACACCTGGATGGGGTTCAGCGCCACGCCCATCACGATCTGGTCGCCGTACAGCTGCTTGATCACCTCGTTCTCCAGGTCGCGCAGGCACAGGTAGCTCTCCGTCAGGAAGTTGCCGCTGCCCGCCGCGGGGTCGAGGAACTTGAGCGACGCCAGCTTGCCCTGATAGGCGCGTAGCCGCTGCTCCCGCGTCCTCTTGACCGGAAGGGCCCTGATCTCGGCAAGCTCCGCCTTCAATTCGTCGAGGAATAGCGGATCGATCACCTTGTGGATGTTTTCGATGCTGGTGTAGTGCATGCCGCCCTTGCGGCGGGTCTCCGGGTTCAGGGTGCTCTCGAACACCGCGCCGAAGATCGTGGGGCTGATGTCGCTCCAATCGAAGTCCGCGCTCGCCTTGTCCAGCAGCAGCCGGTAGATCTCCTCCGTGATGGCCGGAATCTCGATGTCCTCGTTCCGGAACAGTCCGCCGTTGACGTAGGGGAAGGCCGCGAGCTCCGGGTCGTCCTCGGCCAGGTAGGGGTCGCGCTCTCCCGGCTGCTGGTCGAGCACGCGGAACAGCTCGATCAGCGCCTTGCGCGCGCCCCTCGCGCCGCGATGCTCCAGGTAGTCGTGGAACATCTGCTTGTGGCCGAATATGCCGGCGTCCTCGGCATAGAGGCAGAACACCAGCCGCACGCAAAGCGCGTTCAGGCTCTTGAGGGCGTGCTCGCTGTTCGGGTCGAGATACTGCTTGAGCAGCGCGTCGTAGAGCTTGCCCACCAGCTCGCCCGCCTGCATCGAAATCTCCATCTCCTGCACCAGGCGCGTGTCCTCGGTGCGGGTCAGGAAGTCCAGCAGGTAGAATTTCTCCGGCAGCTCCGAGAGCAGCAGCTCCAGCGGGTCGGCCTGGGGGTGCTCCATGTCGTAGATGTGGAAGCACTCGAAGTTGCAGATTACGATCCAGCGCGGCCGCCGGGAGTAGGGCAGTGCGCTGGAATAGCGCTGCGCCTGCTGAATGGGCTTGAGCTTCGTGCCGTCGGATTGGGGAATGGGGCTGCGCAGATTCTTGCCCAGGCCCTTCTGCTCGATCAGCACGTGGGTGGACGGGATGTAGCCGTCGATGAAGCTGGTGTGGTCCAGGTGCACCTGGTCCTCGAAGGAGATGAATTCCTCCGGGTGCTCCACGCCGCAGACGTCACGAAGCAGCGACAGCCAAAACTTCTGACTCTCGCCCTTCTCATAGCCTTCGGCGTTCTTCCAAAATTCTACGAAATGCTTCGCCGCCGCGCGCCGCTGCACATCGTTCATGCGATCACCGCCTGCAATGGGTTTCTATGGCTATCATAACACAAACGTTGCGCGCCTTCAATCCTCGTGGCAGAAAAAAGCGCCTCCGGCGTGTGCCGGAGGCGGTGTTGGTGCTTACTTTCTGAGGTTCGGCTGCTTGGCGTTCAATTCGAAGAATTCCTTCACGAGCTTGAACACCACCGGGGAGAGCAGCGCAAGCGCGATCAGGTTCGGAATTGCCATCAGGCCGTTCAGAGTGTCGGCTACCGCCCAGATGGGGTCGAGCTCTGCAGTAGCGCCCAGAATGGCCACCAGGCCGAAGATCACCACGTAGGGGGTCACGCTCTTGGGCCCGAACAGATACTCGATGCAGCGGCTGCCGTACAGGCTCCAGCCCAGGATCGTGGAGAATGCGAAGCTGCAAATCGCGATGGCGGTGATGATCGAAACCCAGCTGCCGTAGGTAGCGGTGAAGCCGCTGATGGTCAAAGCCGGACCAGCCTCTACGCCGTAGACAATATTGCCGCGAGCCGCACAGAGCACGACCAGCGCCGTCATGGTGCAGATCACGATGGTGTCCATGAACACCTCGAAGATGCCGTAGAGGCCCTGGCGCACCGGATGATCAGTTTCCGCGGAGGCATGGGCCATCGGGGCGGAGCCCATACCGGCTTCATTGGAGAACACGCCGCGGGCAATGCCCCTTTGCATGGTGGTCCCCATCGTGATGAAGAGGCCGGCCACGCCACCGGAGACGACGGACATCGGGGAGAAAGCGCCGCGGAAGATGTCGGCGAAGGCGGCGGGGATGGCCTTGAAGTTCACGATCAGCACGCCCAGACCAAACACGATGTAGATGATCGCCATGAACGGAACGAGCTTCTCGGTGACGCTCGCCAGGCGCTTCAGGCCGCCCACCATGACCAGCAGCAGAACCGCCGCCAGCGCGATGCCGATGATCCAGTTCACAACCGGCAGGCCGTCCTCGGTCTTAAACACACCGAAGTTATAGAGCATGGAGTTGATGGAGCCCTTGATGGAGCTCACCTGGGTGGCGTTGCCGATGCCAAAGGAAGCGAGCACAGCCAGACCCGCGAAGACGCAGGCCAACCACTTCCAGCTCTTGCCCAAGCCGTTGGTGATGTAGTACATCGGGCCGCCGACCCATTCGCCCTTGGAGTTGCGCTCGCGGAACTTCACCGCCAGCGTGACCTCGGAAAACTTGGTGCACATGCCCAGCAGAGCGGACACCCACATCCAGAACACCGCGCCCGGGCCGCCCATCGCGATGGCGCCCGCGACGCCCGCGATGTTGCCCGTGCCGACGGTGGCCGCCAGCGCGGTGCAGACCGCCTGGAACGGGGTGATGGCGCCCTCGCCGGCCTTCTGCTTCTGGAAGATCTTGCCGATGGTGTTCTTCATCGCGAAGCCGAACTTGCGGAACTGCACGCCCTTAGAAAAGAACGTCAGGTACAGACCGATGCCCAGCAGCAGAACCATCTCGATGATGGAGGTGACACCACTGATAGCACCATTGACCGTTGAAATAGAATCCATGACTTTTTCCATAGTTGTTGCCCCTTTCGTTGTAATGGTACGAGATGCCTACCCCGGGCAGAACGAATAAACGCTCCGCCCTTCATGGAAACCCATAAGGACGAAGCGTTGCTCCGCGGTACCACCTTATTTCGCCTGCGCCTTGCGGACGCAAGCCTCATGGACAGATACTGCCCGACGCTGTAATGGGCGAACCCAGCGCAGTCTACTCACTCGTTGCTTCCCCAAGCATTTCGATTTTCGGTGCGCTTCTCCGGGAAGGCCTTCGCCAAGCTGCCCCGCGCCCTTCCACCAACCGGACGCTCTCTGTGCGGCACAGGCATTGGTTACTCTGATCCCGTCATCGAATATGACGAAATTTTATCACAACCGGCCGAAGCTGTCAAGTATCTTTCGGCATGTTTTTTCGGCTTTTTGAAAGAATTACATTGTTTTTACACGACGGACGCCTGTATGCGAAACAGGGATAGAGCTCGTTTTCAATACCAGATCAACTGAGAATCAGATCGACAAAAATGAAATCATGGGCAACGCAGGCTGCAAATTCTGTCGAAATTGCCCTGAGAACCGTAGCAGAAGCGTTAATTTTGAAGGAAATCTTACGGAGGCCCGCCCAAGAGATGGATATTTTCACTTTATTGTGCTAATATAAGTAAAAACTCGACGCAAGGGGATGAAGTTTGTGCAAAAGACCAAGAGGCGGCGCGGCGACCGCTTCGATGCAACCTGGGTGCGCGACGTCGATCCGCTGCACGGCATCACGCCCTACCTGTTTCCGAATCGCTGCGACAACGAGGCGTTTCTGCGGGAGAGCATCGACCTGACCGCGCTGAACGCATTCCTGGAGAGGAAGAACGCGGGGCTCGACAAGGCGCACCGCTACACGATCTTCCACTGCGCGGCCTGCGCCATGGTCAAGGTGCTCACGCTGCGCCCGAAGATGAACTACTTCATCCAGGGCAGCCGCCTGTACAGCCGCAACCACATCTCCGTGGCCTTCGTGGTGAAGAAGTACTTCGGCGACGAGGCCGGGGAGGCGCTGGCCTTCAAGAAGTTTGGCCCGGAGACCACCATCGATTCCTTCCACGAGGAGATCATGAAGGAGATCTTCACGCTGCGCAAGGCCGAGGTGGTGGACAATTCCACCGATGTCATGGCGACGTTTTTGAAGTTGCCGCGCTGCATCCTTCGCCCGGTGCTGTGGCTGATGCGCCGCCTGGACTACTACGGCAAGGTGCCCTATGACCTGATCAAGGACGACCCGAACTACGCCTCGATCTTCATCTCGAACTTGGGCTCCATCAAGCTCAACGCCGCCTACCACCACCTGAACAACTGGGGCACGAACTCGCTGTTCGTGGTGATCGGTGAGAAGCGGAAGCAGCCGGTGTTCCACGAGGACGGCACGTACGTGATGAAGGAAATGCTGCCGCTGGGCGTCACGCTGGACGAGCGCATCGCCGACGGCTACTACTACGCCCAGTCCATCAAGATATTCAAGCACATCATGGAGCATCCCGAGGAGCTGGATCGCCCCGCCCGCGAGGAGGTATCGCTGTGAAGTTTCCCCGCCCCATACAGGTCAAGACGCCCTGGGAGCCCTTCATGGGCCACATACCGATGCACCTGGACTACCCGGAGTGCACCATGGTCGAGTGCGTGGAGAAGATCGCGAACGCGCATCCCGAAGCCATCGCCTACGACTTCATGGGCAGCCACACCAGCTATCGGAAGGCCGTGGAGGACATCCGCGCCTGCGCCAGCGCCCTGCGCGCCCTCGGCGTGAAGGAGGACGACCGCGTGACCATCGCCATGCCCAACTGCCCCCAGGCGGTGAGCATGTTCTACGCGGTGAACATGGTGGGCGCGGTGGCGAACATGATCCACCCGCTCTCCGCCGAGGGCGAGATCGAGTTCTACCTGAACGACTCCAAGTCCGTGGCGGCGCTGACGCTGGACCAGTTCTACGGCAAGTTCGCAGCGATTCGCGAGCGGACGCCCGCGCTGAAGACGCTCATCATCGCCAGCGTCAAGGACGCGCTCAAGCCGCTTCTGAAGCTCGGCTATGCGCTGACCGAGGGCCGCAGCATCCCGGCGCTCCCGTCGGACGGAAACTACGTCACCTGGAAAAAGTTTCTTGCCGACGGAAAATCCTTCGGCAGCGATCCCCGGGTGAAGCGCGCGGCGCAGGACCCGGCGGCTATCCTCTATAGCGGCGGCACCACCGGCGTCACCAAGGGCATACTGCTCTCGAACCTGAACTTCAACGCCCTGGGCGCGCAGGTGTTCTCCACCCAGGAGAACCTGCACGTGGGTGACTCCATCCTCTCCATCATGCCCATGTTCCACGGCTTCGGCCTGGGCGTGAGCATCCACACCTTCCTGATGTTCGGCGGTCGCTGCATACTGGTGCCCCGCTTCACGCCGAAGACCTACGCGGAGCTTTTGCGCAAGCACCACCCGAACCTGATCGCCGGCGTGCCCACGCTCTACGAGGCGCTGCTGCGCATCGACGGCCTGGACGACCTGGACCTCTCCTGCCTGAAGGGCATGTTCTCCGGCGGCGACACGCTGCCGGTGGAGCTCAAGCGCCGGATCGACGACTTCCTCATCAAGCACAAGGCCAGCATCGAGGTGCTCGAGGGCTACGGTACCACCGAGTGCGTGACGGCCAGCTGCCTGACGCCCAAGGGCAAGGCCCGGGAGGGCAGCATCGGCATACCATTCCCGGACACCTACTATAAGATCGTCAAGCCCGGCACGCAGCAGGAGGTGCCCTACGGCACCGAGGGCGAGATCGTGCTGGCGGGCCCGACGGTGATGCTGGAGTACGTGAATCACCCGGAGGAGACGGCGAACACGCTGCAGAAGCACGCGGACGGCGTGACTTGGGTGCACACGGGCGACCTGGGCGTGATGGACTCGGACGGCTTCATCTACTTCCGCCAGAGGATCAAGCGGATGATCGTGACCTCGGGCTACAACGTGTACCCGTCGCAGATCGAGAACATACTCGACGCCCACGAGGCGGTGCACATGAGCTGCGTGATCGGGGTGAAGGATCCGTATAAGATGCAGAAGGTCAAGGCGTTCGTCGTGCTGAAGCCGGGCGTTGCGCCCACGGAGGCGGTGCGGCAGTCGATCCTGGACTACTGCCGGAAGAACATCGCGCGATACGCGATGCCCTACGAAATCGAGTTCAGAACCGAGCTTCCCAAGACGCTGGTGGGCAAGGTGGCCTACCGGATATTGGAGGAAGAGGAAGCGAAGAAGACAGCGTAACGACAGGGGCCGCCCAATGGGCGGCCCCTGACACGTCCAAGCCCCGCCGTAACCCCAGAAGGGAGAATCCAAGGAACCTCAGGTTCCTTGGCAGGTCTGGGCAGCGCCCAGCGTAACCCCTGAGGTTGCGCCTGGCAGGCGGTTGCGGGTTGCGCACAGCGGCCTCGCTCCCATGCGGCCCGCGGTATCCAATCACAGCTTCGGCAATGCGAACCAAAGCTTCATCGCCTCCATACCGCGGGCCGCCGCGGCGCGGAGTTGAATTGGCAAGCCGGGAGGCTTGCCAATTCAAGGCAG
>CANQGC010000065.1 GCA_947600345.1 uncultured Clostridia bacterium | reverse complement strand
CCAGACGGCGTCGCTCACGCCATAGCGGGCGGCGCGGTCGAAGTTCGCCTGGGCCTCGCCCTGGGCCTGCGCGGCGGTGCGGTAGGCGTCGATGGCGGCCTTGAGCTCGTCGCTCGCGCCGGAGGGGTAGCCCTCCTCGGTATACGCAAGCTTCGCCTCGCGCAGCAGCACGTCCACGTCGGTGCGCTTCCTCGCGGCCTCCCGGGCGGCGCTCCGCAGCGCGGCGTAGGCGTCGGCGTAGTTCTGCTCGCTGCGGCGAAGGACCAGCCCCTCGTTCTTGCGGTCCACCTCCATGCGCGCGTCCAGCGCGGCGTCGTAGTCGCTCTGGGCCTGCTCCAGCGCGGCCTCGTAGCCGGAGACCGACGCCTCCAACACCGCGTCGCCCGCGTTCACCGGGTAGCCCGCGCGCACGTTCACCTTGGTGATGACCAGCGATTGCCCCGCCGGGAGCGTCAGCCGCACGTCCTCGGTGTCCGGGTAGGCGATGCTCGCCTCGAGCTCCACCTTCTCGGTGAGCTTGCCCCGGCTTGGGCGCACGAGCTTGACCTTCGGCGTGGTGATGTTCTCGATTGTTCCCGAGAAGAACATGCACAGCGCCGCCGCGGCGATCACGCCGATCAGCCCCCGCAGGGCGAATTTCTTCAGGTTCATCGGCAAAGCTCTCTCCTATTTAAGCTCCGTGAGCTGAATGCCCGAGAGGATATCCTCCAGGAAGTACAGGTATACGAACAGCGCGGGCAGCATGTAGACCACCGCCCCGGCGAACTCCACGCCGGAGGATTCGCTCACCAGCTGGTTGAACATCACCGACAGCGGCTGCAGCTCGGTGCGCGCGCTTAAGTACGTCATCGGCTGCTCCACCAGGTTCCAGCAGTCGGCGAAGGACAGCGCCAGCGCCGCGCCGATGGCCGGGCGGCACACCGGCAGCGCCACATGGAAGTAGCAGCGGATCGCCCCCGCGCCATCCACCTGGGCGGCCTCGAAGATCTCGTCCGGCAGGCTCGCCATGAACTGGCGCAGCAGGAAGATGTAAAAGGGCGCGAACCACATGGGCAGGATCACCGCCCATACGGTGTTCAACAGCCCCAGCCTGCGCAGCGTCAGCACGTTGGGCACCATCGTGACCTGGTAGGGCAGCAGCATCAGCAGCAGGATTCCAGCGAACACCGCGTTGCGCCCGCGAAACCTGAAGCGGCTCAATGCGTAGGCCATCATCGGCACGAAGGCCGCCTGGCCCAGCAGGATCATCACCGTGTAGAAGCCCGACATGGCGAACATCCGCAGCACCGAGGTATCGACCACCAGGATCTTCCAGTACTGCTCCAGCGAGAACATCCGGGGGCTCAGCCGGGCGTCCATCCAGGCCGTGGCGTCGTAGGAGCCGCGGGTCTTCATGAACTCCGCGATCTCCGCGGGGGAGAAGAAGGAGTAGATCAGCGTCACGGCGATGGGAATCAGGATCACCACGGCCACCAGCGCCAGCAGCAGCCGGGCCGCCAGGTGGTGTCCCCTTCGTCCCTTCCTCTTCAAGCGCGCCACCTCAATTCAGCCGCCTCTGGGCCCGGTTCAGCAGCAGGAACAGCAGCCCAAAGAGCGCAAACACGATCAGCGCGAAGCTGTAGGCGGCGGTGGTGACGTTCTGATAGTTGAGCTTGTTGTACATGTTGTTCATGTAGTTCTGCAGCGTGTAGACGGCCTCGTCCGGGTAGGCCCCGCCGATGAAGTAGACCTCGCGGAAGATCTTGAATGCGCTGATCCACTCCACGATGATCACCAGCATCGCCGTGGGCGAAATCAGCGGCAGCGTGATGGACACCGCCTGGCGGAAGGGGCTCGCGCCCTCGAGCCGGGCATATTCATACAGCGGCTCCGGCACGGTCTGCAATGCCGAGAGGAACAGCACCACCGCGAAGCCCAGGTTCTTCCAGACGAAGAGCAGCACCACCGGAAGGCGCAGCGCCGGGCCCGAGAGCCAGGCCACGCGCTCGACGCCCAGCAGGTACAATATCCGGTTGAGCGTGCCGCCGTAGTCGAAGAACAGCAGCCACACCAGCAGCATCGCCGAGGCCGGCATCAGGTAGGGCAGCAGTATGCTGTTGCGCAGGAGCGTCCCCTTCGGCCGCAGGCGGTTGAGCAGCATGGCGATGGCAAAGGCCAACACCCACACCAGCGGCGCGCAGAGCAGCGTGAGCTCCATCGTGTTCCTGAGCCCCAGCAGGAACATCTCGTTGTGCCAGATGTCGATGTAGTTTTGCAGGCCCACGAAGGCGTTCTTGTAGCTGCCGTCGGTCAGGCTGTAGTAGATGCCGCCGAAGAACGGCGCCACGTAGAAGATCAGAAGCCCGGCCAGCGGCGGCAGCAGAAACAGCCACAGGGCGCGATTGCGCTTGAACATACTAGTTCCCTTCCATCGCCCGCATGCGAACCTTGCGGTCGACCTCCTTCAGGAAGTCCGCCGCCGATACCTTGCCGTCCAGGAACTGCTGGGTCAGGTCGGCCAATTCGCCGTCGTCGTCCGCGCCGTTGAGGAAGTCGTAGCGCGAAACGAGGAGCTTGTCGTCCATGGCGCGGAACTGCTCGATGTCCTCCTGGGAGATCTTCCAGCTGTTCTTCTCCATGTCCGCGATGTACGCCTCCTGGTTGGCGATTTCCTCCTCCAGCGCGGGCTTGTCCACGTCCTCGGCGACTTCGAGCTGGGCCTTCATGCTCTCCAGCGTCTCGCGCGCGTCCTCGATGGAGGCCAGCATGGTCTGATTGTGCACCGGCTCGGCGTACTTGTCGCTCAAATTGTAGGTGACGGTCTCGTCCAGGCAGTTCATCATCTCGACCAGGAACTCCTGGGCCAGATCCACGTTCTTCGAGAAGGGGTTGACGAAGGCCACGGTCATCGACAGCGGCAGCCCCGTCTCCCCGCCGGGCGCGACGCTCAGCAGCGCGGGCTCGGCGTCGTTGTTGTAGAAATTGCCCAGGGTGCAGCCGACGCTGAATACGATCAGCTGGCAGGGGCGGTTGTCGCCGGTGCCGCCGATCCACGAGTAGGCGGCAGCCTCGGCTTCATCGTCGCCCTCGGGCAGACCCAGCGCCGCCAGGTCGAGCGTGGACGCCAGCTCCAGCGCGTTCACCAGCTCCGGGTCGCTGTAGTGCGGGTCACCCCCCTCGGCGAAGAGCTGGGTGCGCCAGGCGGTCAGAATCGCGTTGAAGAGCTGGTCGCGCACGTCCTCCTGGGTGGCGTATTCGCCAAAGATGGTCACGCTGCCGTCCTCGGGCAGCTTGTCCGGGAGCTCGGGCAGCAGCTCCATCAGCTCCGTCCAGTTGTCCGGCACCTGCTCCCGGGGGATGCCGATCTTCTCGAAGCCCTCGTAGTTCAGCCCCGGTATCCAGGAATAGACGCTCAGTGGCACGGCGATCACCGATCCATCGCGGGTGAGCGCATCCTGAATTGCGGGGTACATCTCCGATATGGCGGAGGTCAGGCGCTCGTCGTCCAGCTCCACCATGTAGCCGCGGTTGTACACGGCGTCGAAGGCCCCGCTGTCCACGGAGAGCGTGTAGATGTCGACGGAGTCGTCCTGGTTCATCATGGACTCCACCAGTTCGGTGGTGCTGGAGTAGCCGTCGTCGATGACCACGGCCACGTCCGGATGGGAATTTCCGAAGGCGTAGTAGGCGTCCATCGTGGCCTGGGCCCAGGCGTTGTTGCGAATCACCAGCCGGCTCTCCGGCAGGGCGTTCGGGTCGGTGGAGCGGATCATGACGCCCTCGAAGGTGACGTAGACATAGAGGTCGCCCGGCAGCAGCAGGCCGGCGGACTGGTTGCCGTAGAAGGTCGAGAGCTCCGCCACGATCTGGGCGTTTTCGAAGTCGAAGTCCTCCGCCGCCATCACGTAGCCGTCGGCGAGGTAGAACAGCTTCCCGCTCTCCGCGCTCCAGGCCAGGCCGTTCGGCATCTGGTAATCGTCCTCCGCCGTGGTGATGGAGCCGACGGAGCTAATGCTCTCGTCCTCCGGGTTGTAGACCCAGAATTCCGTGATGTGGTCGCCGTAGTCGTAGGTCTCGATCAGCAGCTGGCCGTCCTCGTAGGGCGTCATGCAGACGATCGATTCGCCCACGTCCTCCAGGAAATTGCCCTCGCCGCTCTCCAGATCCAGCGCGTAGATGTGCTCCATGCCGGATTCGTCGTAGCAGAAGAGCATGGCGTATCCGCCCACGCAGCAGGCGTCGTTGATCTGGATCATGTCGCTTCTGTCGCCGCCGTAGCTGACGATGAGATCCTCCGCGCTGCACGCCAGCGGAGACCCGAAATTCACCTTGTCGCCGTCGATCTCCACGGGCACGAGCTCCACGCGCTCGACGTCGGAGCTCTCCTCGCCGATCTTCATCACCGACGTCAGCGCGTAGAGCGCATCGCCATCGCTGAGCAGGCGGGCGAGATACCATCTCTCGTCCTCGGCGAGCTCCGGGGGCTGGTATTCGACGGCGGTCACGTCCGTGTCGCCCGGGCGGTAAACGAATATGTGCGTGTTACCGCAGAGGTAGAGCGCGCCGCCCGCCACGCAGCTGCTCATGATATAGTCGTCATAGTCCTCGGAGATCTGCTCCTGGAGGGCGATGTTGGCGTCGCCCTGGGCCGCCAGCGCTGCGCTGGACAACATTGCCGCCAGCAGCAGCGCCAGCAGCGCGGTCCAAGTGATTTTCCTCATATCTGTTCTCCTTCCTGATAATATGCGAATAAGCTCCGGAGCCCGCCGCGGGAGGTTCGCACGCGGCTCAGTGCGCCGCCTCCTCGCCCTCTTCCGACCCGTCCGGGTCCTCCGGCGACTCCTCGCCCTCTTCCGTTCCGTCCGGGTCCTCCGGCGGCTCCGCCTCGCCGAGGTACACCAGGGCCGGCATGCCCAGGCGCACGTGCTCGTCGGCGGTGAAGGATATGTAGGCGCTGTAGTAGGTCTGGCCCTCCTCGCCGGAGGCCACGTAGGAGATGGAGTCCACGGTCCCCGGATAGCGGCGCAGGCTGTCGGGGTCGAGATCGAACTCGATCTCCACGGCGTCGCCCTCGTGCACGGCGTAGAGGTCGAGCACGTTGACCCGGGCCTCGATCTGCAGCTTGTCGAAGGGATAGACGGTGATGAGGCTGGCGTCCTTGGCCACGGTTTCGCCGGTCTTGGTATCCACGCTGGCCACGATGCCGCGCAGGTTCGAAACCACGGTGCTGTCCCCGGCGTAGAGGCCGTCCAGCGCGCCGCTGACCGTCTCAAACAGCAGCTGGCCGCGCTCCACGCTGTCGCCGGGCTGCACGTGAATCTTGAGCACGCTGCCCTCGCCGGGTATGGCCACGGCCTGGGCCTGCCCCACGGTGCCGCGGCCGATGCGGCTCGTGGAGGCGTAGTTCGACTTGCGGAACGCGCCCACGGTCTCGCCGATGTAGAATTCGCCGCCGGTGACCTCCAGCGTGTACTTGGTGACGCCGCCCTCGTCGGCGGCCTCGACCTTGGTCACGATTCCGGTGCCCCGGTGGGAGCCATCCTTGGTGCAGCTCAGGTACACCTTCTCGCCGATGTGCACGTACCGCGTGGCGCTGGAGTTGTAGGCCTTCTCGGTGCTGGCCTCCACCACGTAGCGGTTCGTGGGCTCCACGTACATCACCGCGCCGTAACGGGCGATGATGCCCTCCGCGCCGTCGCCGGGCTGGGCGCAGACGCTGGCCACCACGCCGTCCTGGGGCGCGTAGACCTTGGTGGTGACGATGGACGCCACCGGATCGCCCAGGCCGATCAGGTCGCCCGGGCGCGCCGCCACCTCCTCGATCACGCCGCCGAAGGGCGCGCGCACCGCCTCCGAACCGCTGGATACCACGCTTCCATCCAGCGCCAGCGGCATCTCCGCCAGCGCGGGAGACGCAACCAGCGCCAGCGCCAACAGCGCTCCGATCAACCTGCGTTTCATCGCTCAGCCCTCCATTTCCGCTCCGGGGTACGCGCCGTAGGGGTAGTCCGGCAGGTCCGCCGGGCCGCAGTAGACGTCGTAGGGATACATCTCCGGCGTGGCGCTGCGGTCGATCATCTCGTAGCGCTCGCCCGCCACCGCCACCGAGATCTCCACCGCGCAGTCCTGGCTCAGGTTCCAGGCGTCCGCCGAGGGGCCCCCGCCCGGGCGCATCACGATCTCGTACTCAAACTCCGCCGTGGATACGCCGCTCATCTTGAGCTCGGCGTAGCGGGTTCCGGCGGTGAAGCCCACGGTGGGAAGGCTCAGCACCGCGTCGCCGGCGGAGAGGGCCAGATAGGCGATGTCCGAATTGTACAGCTTGCGCAGCACCGAGCCGTTGATCCGCCAGGCGTAGTCGTGGGTTCCGTGGGCGGCGCTGGAGCGCGCGCGCACCACCAGCGTGTCCTTCGCGGGCTCCTCCGCGCGGTTCTCCCGCGCCCAGGCGGTCAGCTCCGCGGTGAAGGCCTCGGGGCCCGCGCCGTCCACCTGCAGGCCCAGGTCGATCTCCTCGCCGCCCAGCGTCAGCACGTCCACCGCGCCCTGGGGCAGCGCCAGCTCGTAGGCGGCGTAGGGGGTATCGTCGCCACTGCCGCTGGCGTGGGGAACCTTCGGCTCCGAGGTGGAGCCGCCTCCACCGCCCCAGCCGCCGGTGTAGCTGTCGTCGATAAGTCTATCCAGCACGATCTGCTCCGCGTTCCCGGCGATGTTTCCCGCCAGGTCGCGCACCAGTATGGTCTGCGGCGGGAAGGTCTTCCTGCGGGATTCGACGTGCTCCACGCGCTCCCCTTCGCCCAGCGGCTGCCAGCTCTCGCCGCCGTCCAGCGAGTATTCGGCCACGCCGCTGCACGCGGCGGCCGTGCCGCCGGGCGCGTCCGTGGCGCTCAGGTACATGGCGTAGTCGCGCTTCTGGCTGACCTCCACGCTGAGCTCCGGCGGCGTGAGGTCCAGCATCAAGTCGTAGGCCTCCGAGCTGGACACCACGTCGCCCTGCGCGTCCAGTATGGCGAAGCGCAGCGTGTAGACGCCCTCCTCCATGGGGATGTAGAAGTCCTCGGACAGGGGGATGAAGCGCTCGCCATAGATCACGGCCACGTAGCTGTAGCCCTGGGCGTCCGCCGGGATGCCGGAGAGCCGGAACTCCGGGTTCCAGTTCATCCAGGACTCGGGCTCGTAGTTCCGCGCCTCGACCTGAATCCGGATTCCGCCCGGCTCGTCCGGGCCGGGGAGGAGCTCGACCACGGACACGCACAGCGCCACGACCTCGTCCGTGGCGGCGGCGATGGCCTCCGGGGTGAGCTCGGTTTCGCCGTCCATGAGCTTCACCGCGTACCGCTCCCCGGGATAGAGCTCAGGATCGGGCAGCAGGACCGCGTCCTTCAGCAGCGCCAGCCGGAAGTCCGCGATCGTCACCGGCTGCTTGGCCAGCACGTACACGGTCTTCTGCCCGGGCTCCGCCAGCAGCTCCGCCAGGGAGCCGGTGCGCCTCTGCGCGCCGTCGAGCACGTAGCCCTCGGCGCCGGCGTCCGCCTCGGGCTCCGCCGCCGCGTCCGGATCGGTGTCGCTGAAACCGGCATCGCCGGGGTCGCCCGCGCCCAGGGGCTCCACTTCGGCTTCGTCGATCGCGGGGGCCTGCGCCTGCTCCTCCCCGGCGCCGTCCGCGCCCTCGATTTCGACGACTTCGACGAGCTCCGCGCGCTCCGGACCGGCATCTCCGCCATCCGCGCCCGGCGTCTGCGCGGGCACGGCGACCTGCGCGGCCTCCGCCAGCGCCTCCGATACGCGCTCCTGCCCGTCTGGCGCGCCCTCCGCCAGGCCCGCGGAGGCGCACAGCGCCAGCGCCAGCATCGCGCTCATCCATCTCTTCATGTTGTTTCTCCTTCACGTTCGATAAGACTGATCCACAGATTAGACCTTGTGCGCGGGCGCGCGGTTTCTCGCGCCGCATCGATGCTCAAAATTTAACAATGTTGGCCGGCCCATGTCAGCCATTCCAGGATGTGTATATTATATGCGCTTCATACAGGGAATGCAACGTCACAAAAAAGGCATTGCTTCGACGAATTGAAACTGATATAATAAAGGTATAAATTTTGTATTTAGGTGAAGGGAGACGAATCCGATATGGGCAACTTCTTTGAGGCGAACCGCGCGAAGCTGGAAAACTTCAGCCGCGTATCCAAATCCGTGGGCGGCAGGAACGACTATGTGCAAGGCGGCGGCGGCAACACCTCCGTGAAGCTGGACGGCGGGCTGATGGCCATCAAGGCCTCGGGCTTCTGCCTGAAGGACATCGAAATCGATAAGGCCTACGCCGTGCTGGACTACGAGGCGCTGCGCCGCTTCTACTTCGGCAGCGACCCCGCGGACTTCGAGGACGTGGAGAAGGCGGGCTCGGCTCAGGCAAAGGAAAACACCAAATCGATCGAGGGCTTGGCGGCGCTGCGGCCCAGCGTGGAGGCGGGCTTCCATTCGATCCTGGACACCTACGTGGCCCACAGCCACAGCGTGTACGCCAACCTGGCGGCGTGCAGCGTGGAGTGCGCGGAAATCGTAGAGAAGGCGCTCTCGGGCGCGGACTACGGCTGGGGCATGGTGCCCTACACCGATCCCGGCGCGCGGCTGACCTTCTCCATCCGCGACGAACTCAAGCGCGTGGAGGCGGAGACCGGCAGGCGCCCGGCGGCTATATTCATGCAGAACCACGGCCTGATCGCCCACTCGGACGATCCGGATGAATGCCTGCGCATCCACGAGGACGTGAACAACCGCGTGGCGGCGGCCTTCGGCCTGGGCGGCGCGAGCTTCCCCCACGTGGGGCTGAAGGACCTGGGCAACGGCATACTGGAGGCGGATTCGCCCTTCCTGAGCGAGATGCTGAAGTCCGGCGAGTTTGACGAAAAGTTCTTCCTGGAGACGCCGCTCTATCCGGACCAGATGGTCTTCCTGATCGGCTCCTTCGCCTTCGGCTCCGGCGAGCCCGAGGCGGACCACTGCCTGGCCGATCCGGCCGCGGGCCGGGTGCTGTTCCGCATGGACGCGGGCAAGGCGCAGGTCATCGCCGAGACGCTGACGGCGGTGGTGTTCATCGCCCACCACATCCGGGCAAACGGCAGGACCCTCTCCACGATGGGCGAGGCCGCGAAGCACTTCATCGCCAACTGGGAGAGCGAAAAGTACCGCAAATCCCTCGCTGGCAAGAAGTAAGCGGCGGAAGACCAACGCGAAGGGAGTCGCGCGAGCGGCTCCCCATACAAAACAAAAGCGAGCCCTCGCGGGCTCGCTTCGTTTGCTTCTGATTCCTTATTCGATGACGACCTTCATGCCGACGGTGCCGTGCTCGTAGAGCCACTTGATGTCGTCCACCGCCAGGCGGATGCAGCCGTGGGATACGTTGCTGCCCAGGTTGCGCACCGATGTGGAGGTCGGATACTTGTTGCCCTTGTGGGAGAAGAGCACCGAGTGGAAGAAGTAGTTGCCCTTGATCTGGAAGGCGTACTTGACCCAGACGTTCGAGCTCTGCATGTAGTACCACTCGGAGATCGGGCCGATGCAGTAGTAGGTGCCCTTCAGCGTGGGCGTGGAGGGCTTGCCGCAGGAGCAGCGGAAGACTTTGAGCTCCTCGTTGTAGCCCGAGCCATCCCAGCCGTAGACGTACACGCGGGACTTGCTGCGCTTGACGTAGGCCATGATAGGCATCACGTACTCATCGGAGTAGACCGCGTTCTGGGAGAAGAGCACGCTGCTGGTGTTCTCGTCGCAGACGCCGGTCTCGCTCAGGCCGTTCTTGCGCTGGAAGTACTTCAGCGCCAGCTCCGTCACGTCGCTGAATTTGCCGTCCATGCCCGTGTAGAGATAGCCCAGCGCATGCAGGCGCACCTGCATGATCTTGACGTTGTCGCCCACTTCGCCCCGCATGGTCGTGATCCGGGGGTACTCGAACTCGTTCATCAGGAAGTTGTACCAGTCCTCGGTCATGATGCCGTCGCAGGGGATGTTCTGCGCGCTGTAGATCGGCTGGTTGTAGGCGAGGTCGTCGGGAATGTCCATCTCGGCGAACTTGGCGTCGGAGATGCCCTGCATATAGGCGGCGAAGTCGTTCACGGCGAACTTCTGGAAGGAGACCACCGCGTCCATCGTGGAGCTCCCGTAGAAGCCGGTGGGATCGTCCTCCAGGAAGCCGCACTGGAACAGCGGCTTCTGCATCTCATAGACCAGCGAGCTGCGGCACTCGAGCTTCATCGGGAACACGTTGCGCTGCAGCGCCGTGCTCAGCTCGTCCGATATGCAGCCGTTCACGGGCAGGCCCAAGTCGCGCTGGGCGGTCCTGATGGCCTCCTGCGTTCCGCTTCCCATGACGCCATCAGCGTCGCCCTCCAGATACCCCCCGCTGATGAGGTCGATCTGCAGGCACTTCACCGTCTCCGTATCCAGCGCGGCGTCGGTGACGACATCCTGCGCGAACGCCGGCACGCAATTGGCCAGAAGAGCAAGGATGAGCAGGATGCAGCTGAAGCGTTTCATCGGCCGTTTACTTCCTTTCATTTGTTTTGCCTCGCGTTTTGCCTCGAATTTGTTTACCGCTATGCGGCGCGGCGAGGGAGCGGCCGCTCCACTCCATCTCCAATGCCACAATCTTAATTATATTTCACCAACACCCATTTGTCAACTATTCTTTGCCAATTCAACCGACAAAATCACCGAAGGTTAACCCCAGCGAAATCCACAGCCGGCACGCTTGTGATATAATCTTGTCAAAAATAAAACAGGCGAGAAGGGGCGATCGGTTATGGAGCTTTTGCAACAAAAGATACTCGAGTGCGGACGCGCGCTGAACGACCACGTGCTGCTGGTGGACTCCTTCCTCAATCATCAGGTGGACGTCGCGCTCATGCGGGAGGTGGGCCGCGAGTTCGCCCGCCGCTTCGCCGACGCGAAGATCGACCGCATCGTGACCATCGAGTCCTCGGGCATCGCCCCCGCGGCCATGGCCGCGCTGGAGATGAACCTGCCGATGGTCATCATGAAGAAGTCGGTCTCCAGCATACTCAACGAGGGCATCCTCCAGACCGACGTGTTCTCCTTCACCAAGAACGCGCCGTACCTGCTGACGCTCAAGTCCCAGTTCGTGCATCCAGGCGACCGGGTGCTGCTGATCGACGACTTCCTGGCCAACGGCGAGGCGGCCTTTGGCGCGGCGAAGCTGCTGCACCAGGCGGGCGCGGAGCTGGCGGGCATCGGCATCGTGATCGCCAAGGCCTTCCAGCCGGGGCTGAAGAAGCTGCGCGCGGCGGGCTACCGGGTGGAGGTGCTGGCCCCGGTGAGCCGCATGTCGGAGAACCGCATCGAGTTTGGCGAGCCGGAATGAGGGCGCGGAAGATGCGGACGCTCGACGATATAAAGCTGTTCCTGCTGGACATGGACGGCACATTCTACCTGGGCAACGAGCTGATCGACGGCGCGCTGGACTTCATCCAGAGGGTGCGCGATACCGGCCGGGACTTCCTGTTCCTGACGAACAACTCCTCCCACAACGCGCGCTTCTACGTGGAGAAGCTGGGCCGCATGGGCCTGTCCATCGACCGGAGCAAGGTGCTGACCTCCGGCGAGGCCACCTGCGAGAAGCTGCGCGAGCTCTACCCGGGCAAGCGCGCCTACGTGCTGGGCAACGAATTCCTGCGCGCGGAGTTCGCCGAGGCGGGGATCGAGGTGGACGAGGCGAACCCGGAGCTGGTGGTGATCGGCTTCGACACCACGCTGACCTACGATAAGCTGCGCGCCTGCTGCGACTTCCTGCGGGCGGGGCTGCCCTACGTGGCCACGCATCCGGACTTCAACTGTCCCACCGAGACGGGCTTCATGCCGGACATCGGCGCGATCATGGCATTCATCGAGGCGAGCACGGGCAGGCGGCCGGAGCTGATCGTGGGCAAGCCGCACACGGGCATCGTGGATGCGGTGCTGCGCCGCACGGGCAGGAAGCTGGAGGAGCTGGCGATGGTGGGCGACCGGCTGTACACGGACATCGAAACCGGCATCCGCAGCGGCATGACCTCGATCCTGGTGATGTCGGGCGAGACCACGGAGGAGATGCTGGCGGAATCCGAGACCACGCCGGACTTCAAGTTCGGAAGTTTAAAGGATATGATCGGGCTGCTGTAGTCGCAGCGACAGGAACGCAACGCAGGACATGGGCCCCGCTCCGGGGCCCATGTCCGTCATTAAGCACGCGGCAGCAGAAGGGAGAATCCAAGGAACCTCAGGTTCGGCGGCAGTGCCGCCTTCCAGCTGCTGTCGCGGAAGGAGCGACGGACTTTTGAGCCCATAGATCCGAGGCTCAAAAGTCCTGCGTTGCATTTCTGTAGAAG
>CANQGC010000064.1 GCA_947600345.1 uncultured Clostridia bacterium | reverse complement strand
CCTGACGACGGACGTATCGCAGGGCGCGACGGTGCGGTTCAACACGAAGCCGGAGCTGATCCAGCTGTTCGACAAGGCTTCCGGCAACAACCTGATCTGGTACGACGAGAAGTCTGCCAAGGAAAACCATCCCGTGAGCAGGGAATACAACCTCTGATCTCCTTCCATTGCCCCCTTTGATTCCGCGCCGCCGATTTTGACTGCCTTCGGCAGCGCAAGCGCCCGCCCCATGTGGGGCGGGCGCAACTTATTCGGATTCCACAGCTGCCAGCATCCTTCCCGTCGAGCGCCGAGCTCGCGAAGCATCGCATCGTTCCTCTCGCGGAGAGGGATCGGGCAATGTCACCGGGCATGAAAACGCGTCCAGCGGTATGTTCTGGCTGATACAATAGCGGAGGATTTGGCTCGCAATGCGCACCGCTGTCTGCTTGTCGCACTGTCCCGCGCTGGCGTAGATGAGCTCCTGGTGGGGTATTCCCATCTGCTCCGCCAGCTCCTCCTCGCTGTGAAAGCGCTCCTCCAGAAGATAGCAGATCAGGTATTTGACAAGCTCGCCCTCCACGCTCGCATCTCCTTCCCCGTCAGATCGGCCCGAGGATGCTCACGACGTGCATCCGCTGCGATGGTAATACCAGTCGAGGAAGCGCTCGAATACCCGCTCCCCCACCTTCCTCGCACGAATCGCGTCCTGTATATCGTCGTACTTGCCCAGGAAGTAGGTCGTGCCCTTGAAGGTAATCTGAGCGCACCACGCCTCGCTTCTGCGGTTGAAGTACACGCCGCTCACGCCGCTGGTGTTGCTCTTGATCGGCTTCTTCATGCGGTTCTCGATCATCGCCACCGATGTGCCGTCGATCAGCTTCAGATTCTGCTTGTGAATCTCCCGCTGCAGGCAGCCGCAGCTCTTCGTGTGTCCGTTGCGCAGATTGCCCTGGGACACCACCGCCTCCCCGCCGCAGTCGCAGCGGCAGTGCCACAGGTGCTTGCCGCCGCGCTTTCCCGCGTAGCCCGTCACCACAAGCGCACCGAAGCGCTGGCCGAGGAATTCCTCCGTCCTGGGGCCCCGCAGGCAGCCGCAGCTCTTCTTGTAGCCCGCCGTCAGCTGGGTGCCCGCCGCGAGGCATTCGTTTCCGCAGTCGCAGCGGCAGCGCCACAGCGTCTTGCCATTGTGCTTTTCGCGCGCCGGCTCCATGCAGACCAGCTTGCCGAAGCGCTTGCCGGTGAGATCGTTCCGGACGCGCCAGCCGCCTCCGCAGCCGCAGTCCCGCACCGCGCCGCGCCGCAAGGCGCGCACGTCGAGCAGGATCTCGCCGCCGCAATCGCACCTGCAGCGCCAGACCGCGTACCCGTTTTTGCGCTCCTTCGTCCGCTCCAGCGCCGTGAGCATTCCCACGCGGAAACCCACGCCGATGGCGGCCGCTTCCTTCCATTCTTCCATAGTGATCCCCGGCATCGCCCCCAAATGGAGCGATGCGCACATCCTATTCTCCTTCTTCTCGATTCCTGGGAAGGGTTCGTTCAAACAGAGCTCGATGATCCGCGCGGCTGAGGCGCTCAGCGGAACTCCGCGCGGTTTAGTTCGTTGCCCTGGTCGTCGAGGAACATGACGCCCCAGGCGGGGTCCTCCTTGAGCACCTTGCCGAAGACCTCTCCGCTCTCGTGGAAGGTCACCAGCGGGAAGTCCACCGTTCCGTTGTAGCCGTAGAGCACCGCTTCCGCCGCTTCGCCGCCGATCACCAGCTCGAAGTGGATCTCGTCCCCCGCCTCCGGTCGCTGCCGGGTCTCGTATTCGATCTCCGGCGTCGCCGTCGGCTCCGGCGTGATCCCGTTCGCCAGCGCAAGCAGCGCCTCCAGCTCCGGATCCACCTCCGGCGTCGCGCTGGGCGCCTGCGTCATCGCGGGATCGGGCGTGCCCGACTGCTGCGGCGTCGCCGTCGGTTCCGGCGTGTCCGTCGGTTCCGGCGTGGCCGTCGGCTCGGGTGTGGGCTCCGGCGTTAGCGTCGGGATGGGCCTGCGGTATTCCATCGAATTCACGCCGTAGTCGCCGACCACCGCAAACCGCCAAGCATACTTCCCATCCATCTCCGGATTGCTCAGCTTCCCGTCCGCCGTCTGGATACAGCCCTCCTCCATGTTTATGTAGTAGGTCTTCCCCAGCTCCAGCGACTTCGGCAGCCGCATCACAAAGCACGTGCCGTCGCCCCAGAGCAGACTGTTCAGCTCCGCGCTCGTCATGTCCCGCTGCTCGATCGCCTCTTCATTGCTCATCGCGCTCTCCCACAGCGGTTCGTCCTCCTCCGAGTACAGCCGCACCAGCCCGTCTCCCGCCTTCACGTCCTTCCGGGGCAGATAGATGAACAGCCGCTGGCAGCTGTTTTTCGCTTCCTGCGAATTCATCGGACTGTAGACGATGTATCCCAGCTTCTCGCTCAGGTCCACCTCCGGCACGCCCTCATAGGGCTTCGCCGCGCTCAGACCTTCCCGCCAGCCGTTCTCCTCCGCTCCCGCGGCTCCCGCGCACGCCAGCGCCAGCGCCGCCGCCAAAGCCAGAGCAAGCTTCCTCTTCAGACGACTCATACGATGCTCTCCCCCTCCCGCAGCCGCCGGCACACCACCACAAACCTGCCGTCGCTGCGCTTCGCCTTGTTGCACGTCGTCAGCGTCAGGAATTCATCGCCGAACTCCACGTCAATTCCCGTGTCGTACAGCTCGTTCTCCTTCACTTCCCGCAGCCACTGTCGCGCGTCCACGCTGTACTGGATGTCCGCGTTGTAGCGGAATCCCGTCTCGTCCACGTCGTAGTCCGCCGAGAAGAACGCCGCAAACACCACATACGTCCGCTCGTCCATCAGCGTGTCGAAGTACACCAGCTTGTGGTCCTCCCAGTAGCTCTCGTTCATGTAGTTCACGAGCCGGCCGAACATCTTGCCGCTGCGCATGCTGTGGCCGCTGATCACCAGGTTGTAGCTCGGCGTGTAGGGATCGCACTTCGTGTCCAGTATGATCTGCCCGTTCGCGTTCTTCTCCCCGAAGAAGTCGTGATGCAGATAGTAGTCGCTGTCGTCCGACTGCACGACCGGGTAGTCCACCGCCGTGTTCGGGATCGTGATCCAGCCGGCGAAGTCCTGATTCTCGGCGTAGATCTCCTGGAACTGGGGCAGGATCTTGTCCACGTCCAGCGTGCGCTTCTCCTTCTGCTCGTAGGTCTCCGCGCCGCTGCGCGCGAAGCGATCCACGTACACCGTGGGCTTCGGCGTGCGCGTGGGTTCCGGCGTCGGCTCGTAAAGCGGCGTGGGCGTTGGCTCGACGGACGCCTCCGGCGCAACGGGCTCGGCGGACGCCTCCGCTTCAGCCGGATTCGCGTTCTCGCCCGGCGCGGCGAACTCGGCGGGCGCCTGGCGCTCGACCGGATTCGCGTTCTCGCCCGGCGCGGCGAGCTCGGTGGGCGCCTGGCGCTCGACCGGATTCGCGGCCTCGCCCGGCGCGGCGGGCTCGGCGGGTGCCCCGGCATCGACGGGTTCTACGGCTTCCGTCGCCGTAGTTTCGTTCGACTGGTTCGCTTGTCCTTCATTCGCAGCCGCGCTCGCTTGATCCGCGCTCATGCTTTCCGCTCCCTGCGCTCCCTGCGCTTCCTGCGCTCCCTGCTCCTCTTCCGCTTCCTGCTTCTCTTCCGGCGCGCCTCGCATGTCAGAGGGCGCGGTGTCCTCTGGCCACTCGCTTTCCGCGAGTGGCTCAGTTTCCTCCGCGCCCTCCTTTCCGGCCTCTGCGGCCATGCTCTCTGCTTCGCTTTCCTCTTGACGCGCGCCTTCCTTTGCCCTCCCGGCGTCTCGCATCGCCACCAGCCTCTCCATCGAGTCCTCCGTACGCTTCTCTTCCAGGCGGTACTTCACAGGATACGACAGCGAAATTCCAAAGCTTACGATCACTACCAGGATCAGCAATACCTTCCAGCGCTTCTTCATTGCTCCTTTTTCCTCTTCTTTCGGTCCAGTACCAGTGCCAGCAGCGCCAGCAGTCCGATTCCTCCGCTCACGAACGGATACACCGGCAGGTCATCTCCCGTCTGCAGCAGATCGCCCCACAGCGGCGTGTCGTACTCCGTGATCTCCACCATGTTCTCCAGCTGCTCCACCGGCGGTTCTCCCACCTCGGTGATGCCCAGCGGCGGCTCGTACTCGTCGATCGGCACCGTCGGCTCCCCCGGGTTGTTCGGCTCCGGTTCGGGGTTCGGATTCGGTCCCGGATTGTTCCGCGGCAGCTCCACGTTGATCAGGTTGTAGCCGTCCACCTGCAGATAGTAGCCGCTCACCACGCGCTCGCTGACGTCGTACCGGTACACATGCCCCGTCGCGGGGTCGCTCACCGGCAGATCGGTGAAGCTGTACCTCCAGCCGTCCGCTGCCGTGACCTCCTTCTTCTGGTACAGCACGCCGTCCTGCATCAGGCGCACCTCGATCCACGTCGGGCGGATGCCGTCCGCGTTGTTGTTGTCCTGCCAGGTCTTCGTGCCGTTGATCGTCATCGTCTCCGGCATCAGCGTGTTGATGATCGTCGTGCCTTCGATGCGCGTCGTGTATCCGGGCACCGGCGTCTCCCGCACCGTGTACTCGTACGGCTGATGGTTCTCGTCCGCGAAGGGCAGGTTCTCGAAGCGGTACCTCCAGGAATTCGCTTCCTTCGTCCACACCGGCTGCTGATTCTCCGCAAGCTGCATCAGCGCGCCGTTCTGGTACAGCTGCACCTCGCTCTCATCCGGGCGAAGCCCCAGCGCATTCTCCTGATCGATCCACACCTTCGTGCCTTCCAGATCCCTGAAGTCGGGCATCGGCTCGTAGGTGTTCGTGATCGTGTACGTCGTCGTCGCTCCGTTGGTTGCGCTCGTCACCGTCGCCGTGTACTTCTCCGGCACGTTCAGCTCGCGCACCATGTACTCGATCTTCCGGCCATCCTCGGTCGACGGCAGTCCGGTCCAGCTGTGCGCCCAGCCGTTCGCAGCGTTCAGCGTCACCGGCTGGCCCTGGGCCACGCCGTCCGCCTCCAGCTGCACCGTCACGCTCTCCGGCCGCAGCTCATCCTTGTCCTCGCCGTCGTTCCACTCCTTCAGCACAGCGATGTTCACCGGCCCCGGCGCGTGCGTGTTCGTGACGAGAATCTCGTAGCCGTTGTTCGTCACCGTCGAGGTGTATCCGGTGGGCACGGGCGATTCCACCACGCTGTAGTTGACCTGCGCGTTCGTGCTGTCCCCGTACACCGGCAGATTTGTCCAGGTGTGGCTCCAGTCATTCCCCGCGTACAGCGTCACCGGCTGGCCGTAGTTCCGGCCATCCGCCGTCAGCTGCACCTGCACGCTCGCCGGGCGGCTGCCGTCCAGATTGTCCACGTCCTCCCAAACCTTGCGCACGGTCCGCAGCGTCATTGGCGGAGTGTACGTGTTCGTGATCGTGAACGTATCGCCGCTGTAGCTCGTCGTGTAGTCGCGCAGTTGCGTGAGCTCCACCACCGTGTATCTGTAGGCCGTGCCGGTCGCGTCGGCCTTTGGCAGATCGGTCCAGGTATAGCTCCAACCATTCGCAGCGCTCAGCGTCACCGCCGGTTCATAGGCCGTGCCATTCCGGTACAGCTGCACCTGGATGCTCTGCCGCGTTCTGGTATTGTTCCCGTCGCCGATCCAGACCTTCTGCACCGTGCGGCTCACCGTCTCTCCGGTTGGCTTGTCGTTCACAAACGCTGCCGTCGCGCTGCTATTCTCCGGGATCGTGCCACTGGCGTTCGTCGAGCTCGTCGAGTAGCCGTCCGCATTGGCCTCCTTCTCGACGACGCTATAGGTCACGCCCACCGGCAGGCCGGTCGCGGTCGCGCTCTGGCCATGCTTCAGGGTGAGGTTCGCCACGCCGTTCGTGAACGTCATGCCGCCATACGTGCCGTTGATGCTCGCATCGCTCAGCGTTACGGTGAAGTTCCAATCCTTCGTCGTATCGCCTTCGCCCGTTACGATCTTGCTCACCGTCAAGCCTCCGGTCTCAGGCTCCGGCTTGTCGTTCACAAACTCCGCCATCCCGGTAGTATCTGCCCGGACCGCGCCATTCGTGCCGCTCGTAGCATTGGCCTGTTTGTTAACGGTCGTCTTGTAGCCGTCCTGGTTGGCCTCCTTCTCGGTCACGGTGTAGGTCGTGCCCTCCGGCAGGCCGGTCGCGGTCTTGCTCTGGCCGTGCGACAGCGTGAACTCCGCTACGCCGTCCGTGAACGTCATTTCGCCGTATCTGCCTTTGATGGTATTGTCGCCCAGCGTCACGGTGAAGTTCCAATCCTTCGTCGTATCGCCTTCGCCCGTTACGGTCTTGCTCACCGTCAAGCTTCCGGTCTCAGGCTCCGGCTTGTACTCATTCTCGAATACTGCCCTTGCGATGTCATCCGCCGGGATGTTGCCGCTCGCGCCCGTCCTGTTCGTCGTGTAGCCGTCCTTGTTGGCTTCCGCCTCGGTCACGGTGTACGATGTGCCCGCAGGCAGGCCAGTGGCCGTCTTCGTCTCGCCGTGCTTCAGCGTGAACGCCGCTACGCCGTCCGCATCGAACGTCATCCCACCGAACTCGCCGCTGTACTTCGGATCCAGCGTCACGGTGAAGTTCCATTCCTTTGTCGTGTCGCCGCCTTCGCCCTTTACGGTCTTCGTTACGCTCAGATCGCCCGTATCCAGGCTGTTCGTAATCGTGAACGTGTCCTCGCTGTACGAAGTCGTGTAGCCCGAAACCGAGCCAAGCTCCTCTACCGTGTACTCGATCTCCTCGCCGTGATTGGCCTTCTCGGGCAGGTTCTCCCAGGTGTGCTTCCAGCTGTTATTCTCGGGCAGCGTCACAGGAGTGCCGTATGCTTCGCCGTGTGCCAGCAGTTGTACCTGGATCGTTGGCGGGCGCAGTTTGCTCTTGTTGTCGCTGTCGTTCCAAATCTTCTCCACGGTCTTCTCGACTGTTCCCGGCTTGTGAATGTTCGTGATCGTGAAAACATCCTTGGAGTTAATCTGCACGTGGCGCACCGCGTAGCCCTCAGGCACGTTCGTCTCCTCTACGGTGTACTGAATCTCTTTCCCTGCCTTATTGTACTTCGGCAGCTCAGTCCACTCGTGGCTCCAATCGTTGTCATCATTCAGCGTTACTTCCTCGCTGTATGCTATGCCGGTCGCCTTCAGCTGCACTGTGATTTCCGGCGGACGGATGCCGTCCTGGTCGTCCGCGTCATCCCAGACCTTCTCTACGCGCTTTGTTACCGTCTCTAGTGTATTCGTGATCGTAAACGTCTCTTCATCGTACGTCGTCGTGTAGCCCGCAATCGATATATCGTCAGCTGCTATGGCATTGCCGTCCTTATCGAGCTCCACTACGGTGTACTTGATCTCTTGGCCTTCCTTTCCGGCTACATACTTCGGCAGCTTCTCCCAAGTGTAGCTCCATGTCTCCGCATTTTTCTCGTCAGCCTTCTGCGGCAGCTGCACCGGATTGCCGTACTTCACCTTCACGCCGTCCGCCAACTCCTGGTACAGCTGCACCTGGATGCTGTCCGGCCGCGTATCATACTTATTTTCGCTGTCCACCCACTTCTTCGTCACAGTCTTCTCGATCAGATCAGGCGTGTACGTGTTCTTGATCGTGATCATGTGCGTACTGCTCGTGGGTTCCTTAGGTTCGTACGATACCGTGTAGCCATCGGGCACGCCGGTCTCCTCCACCCTGTAGATGATCGCCTTGCCGCTTCCATCTACCTGCGGCAGATTCGTCCACTGGTGATACCAGCGATTCGCCGCGCTAAGCATCACGGGATTCTCCTGGTCGTCATCAAACTCCACCGGATCGTTGCCCACCAGCAGCATCACCTTGACGCTCTCCGGTCTCTTACCGGCGCGGTTTTCCGAGTCCTCCCATACCTTCTGTACGCTCTTGGAGGTATTGCCCGGCGTGTACCGGTTCGTCAGCGTCGCCGTGTACTTGCCTTCAGCGTCCTTCGTAATGGTGACTTCTCCGCCATTGTCCGGCGTGTACGGGGCTCCGTTCAGGTCCGCCTCCTTCACGCTGTATTCGATTTCATTGTCGTCCTTGTCGTACTTCGGCAGATTCTCCCAAGTGTGCGTCCATCCCTCGGGCGTCAGTTTCGCAGAGGCAAGGTACGCCTGTTTCCCATGCGCCATCCCCGTCAGGATGACCCAGATGCTTGCCGGGCGACGGTTCGCGGCATTATTGTCGTCCTCCCACTTCTTCGTCACCGTTACTTCCACGAGCTCCGTGTTCGTGATCGTGAAGGTGTTGCCTGTGCCGGTGATGCGCGAGCGATAGCCCGGAACATCGAGCTCCTGGACGCTGTAGGTGATTTCCTTGCCGTCGGCGTTGTGCTTCGACAGGTTTTCCCACGTATATGTCCAGTTGCCAGTATCCGACAGCGTCACGGGAGCGCCGTGCGACTCCTTTTCTTCGCCTTCCACCTGCTGGTACAGCTGCACCTGGATGCTCTTCGGGCGTTTGGGATGCGTCGTCGTGCCGTCGTTCCAGTTCTTCGTCACCGTGACGCTCGTTTTGCCGTCGTAGGTGTTGATGAAGGAGGCTGCCTCGGCTTTGGCTTCGGCTCCACCCTCGGCGGGGGGTTCCGTCCCGCCATCGGCTTCATCCTCGATGGGTTCTGTCTCTTTGCCTTCGGCATCGTACCGCTCGTAGGTGACCTTGGCGGTCAGTTTGCCGATCGCTTCGTCGCCGTTCGCGTAGTCGACGTCGACCGTTACCTTCCACTTGTGGTTGTCGTACGTCCAGTCTTTTTGGCCTTCGGGCTTTGCTTTCTCGGTAATCCAGAACTCATACGTGCCCTTCTTCTGGAAGCTGATCGGGCCGAAGCTCGCTTTGCCCTTGCCGCCAGCATCAGGGGTAATGGTCACGCTGGTGGCGCCTTCCACCGTCACGCCGTCGTTGTTATCGGGCCCCTCGAGGGTAAAGGTGAACTGTGTATCCGCCGGCCAGCCCGTGCCCTCTACGACCTTCTTCACGTCCAGCGTCGCCTCAGCGGCGAGGCTGTCCACAACGTCGATGGGCTTCTGAGCGCTCGTCGAGTTGGACGGGATGCGCTGAATGCTAATGCCCGGGTGCTCGTCGGCGATCGCTTTACATGTCGTGCAAGTATCGGGATCTTCGCTGTTGCAGAACACGACCCAGTACTTCGTCTGGTTCAGCGCGTAGCCGGGCGCGGGGGTGATTTCCTGTATATAGTAGAGGTAGTGGCTGGCCAGCAGGAGCTTGCCTCCGTTCTCGCCGGTCGTCTGGAGGGTCTCGAAGACGGCGTTGCCGCTACTGTCGGTCGTCGCCTTCGCCTGCAATGTGCCGCCGCGATCCAGATAGATGCCGTAGGTGGCCTGCCAAACGTTTGTGTCTTTATCAGTAGCGTCCGTTTTATGAATCTTGACCTTGTTGATGGTCATGCTGCCGCTCGCGTCGGCATCGAAGTACGTCATGGGGCCGGTGCTCAAGTCGAGCCCGAAGTACCGTCCCCAGGCCGTATTCGTTACGTTGGTCTCCATGAGCCGGGTCTGATAGTGGAGGGTGTACGCATTTGTGTTCTTTGTGCCAGTACATTTGATCGTCACATAGAACGTGTAATTTTCTTTCGTACCATCTTTCTTTTCCATGGTGCCGGGTTTGTCGCACACCTCGTACTCGCTAAGGTCCAAGGTGCGCTTCACGCCATTTTCAGTTGTTTCCTCAATGGACTCGACGCCTACGAAGTCCATGCCCGACATGCGGTCATAGACAATCACGTCTCCGCTGCCCAAGTCCATGCCTTCCTCGTTGATAGTGATCTTATACGTCGCCAGATAGTCGGGATATTCGGGGTATGCCTCCACCGTCTTGGTCAGCACCGGCTTGAAGGGCACTTCGACAGCGCTCTCCTCATGGATCACAAGAGAGCCGCCGGTGCGGGGCTGTTGGAGAGTGCCGTATGAGTTCAGGGTCGCAGAATTTTTAAACGCCGTGAAGCCGCCGAGGTAGCCATCCACCACCTTGCCCGGATGATCCTCCATATATTCCTTGAGCTCCTGGTCGATGATTGTTTTCGGGATTTTGTATTTGATCGTGAAGTTGACTTCGTGGTCAATATCCCAAACCAGGCAATACGGATCAGTGCCCGTGTCGCCGCCATGTTTCCGGGGATAGCCGTTTGTTTTCTCTGCGAGCGCTGTTACATCATAGCCTTTCTCTTTGCAATGGCACTGCTTGAAAATAAAGCAAGGTACTGTTACTTCTTTATTACCAGGGTCAATATAGAATATATAGTCATACTCGGTGCCGCCGTGCCACGCTATTTCGGCAACGTTTTCTGTTACGAGTACTTTTCCGCCCCCTTCTACCGTGATGTCAAGCGTGCATCCGTCTGGCTCTTTTCCGGTCAGGAGTTTCTTCAGCCACGCGCCTGCCTTGGTTTTTCCATTGTTTTCCGAGTTATTTCCATCCAGTATATGATACACGCTGTCACCTGTCTGGCCGTGCATGAACATGGTATCGCCAAAGCCCCAGCCGTAAACCGGGTTGAGGGGGTCAACGCATTTGGGGATGGTCAGACGAATCTCAAAATTGTAATACCCGTCTTTAGGCTCGATCTGCGCCGAATTCCAGTTCGGATCGATAGTACCGTCCTGCGTGATCTTAGCCTCGTTCACGTCCTTTAGTATGGAGCCGCCGGCGACGTTGCCCCAGCGGCGACGCGTGCAGTCGAAATCCCATATCGATTCATCCCCTTCGCCCACGGTGGCCGTATTGCCGTAGTAGGTTATGCCGGCGTAGTCGTCCGCTTCCTTTTTGGAAATGGTGGTCGTATAGAACAGCTGGAACTCCCAATTGCCATTCGGAGAGATGAGGTGGTTCGGCGTCGGGCAATTCGGGTCCGCGCACTCGAAGGGCCCGACCAGGCTGCCGCTCCAGGAATTACTCTCGAAGGTTGCGTTATCAAGCCTCCACCAGTGCGCATGTCCGTCCGGGTCGTCCGCCAAGACCACGACGCCGCGCTTTCTATCGTATTCACTAAACTCATGTGCCCGGTAAGTCGCGTCATAAAGCGCCCCCTCCGGCTCCGGGCTGTGTCCATCTGCCGGCAAAAGCTTGTCTGTCACGTGTGCGAGCTGTTCAAGCGTGCCGCCCGAGATGCGCAAGTTCCAGAGGAGCACCTTTTTCTGCCCCTTTCCGAATGCGTCACCTGCGATTTTCGTGTCCCAACCATACTCATTGAGCCAGCCTGTGTCATTGAGCCAGCCGATCGGGGGATAGTTTCCGCGCTCCTTTTTGTCCAGCTGTTCTTCGTCGAAGTAGTGCTCTTTCGTCACTTGGAGCCGCTTCAGTTTGCTCTGGTCGACATCGACGATGAGGCCTTCGAGCGGAACTTGCGTTTTAGTGCCGTCAAATTCAAGCTCGAAATCAAACTTCACCTTCGGTTCATTAACCTGCTGATTGAACCAAAACTGTATTTTCCCGTTGACAATCTGCCACGTAAAATCTAAGCCGTCTTCTGTCGCATGTACAGGGCCCTTGTTTACGTCGTCCACGTTTATTCCTTCGGGCAGCGTATATTCGTAAACCTCACCTTGCTTAAAGAACTGTTTCAGGCCTAGGTCATCATCGTCTTCATAAGATTTGCTAGAGAGATGGAAGCGCAGTTTATATCGTTTAAAGGGCTCAATTTTCTCTGGCGGGTCGCCTTCAGCCCAGCTAAAAGAATACTCAACTCCTTGTGTGCCGTTTTCAGGCAGGGGAACCGTCTCTCCCTCCGGCTTCTTTTGCCAATACTCCTCGCCCGCCATGGGCTCGTCGCCCATCGGCTGCTCGCCCAGGCACGCATCCGGGGTATGGGTGTGTTCCGGAAGATCGCAGATCAGATTGCCCGCATCGTCATAACATTCTGCGATGTGGGTATGGGCGACAAAGCCACAGACCGGCAAACACGCTTCGCTGTGCGTGTGTTCATAGGCATAGTCGCAGACGCGCCGCACGTTCACAGCCTCGCCTTCGACGTCGAAGCTCGGCCCGAAATCGTCGACCTTAACAATCTGGTAGCAGTCGTCGTTGTGCGTATGCTCGGTCAACCCGCACAGATAGTTCGTTTTCTCCTTCTCCGGGTCCACGACCACCAGCGCCAGCTGGGCCTTCGCCACGCGCTCCGGGCTCTCCGAATCCGTCGCCGTCATGGTCAGCCGATATACGCCCTCCGATTCGGGCCGATAGGTGAAGCTGCCCTCCGCGGATACTTCCGCCGCCGGGATGGTTCCCTCCTCCAGCGTCGCGCCCGCGCGCTCCACGCGCCAGGTCAGCGAGCAGCCAGCCTCCGAGCAGCCCTCGATGGCGTAGCCGAAATTATAATCCTCGTTCACCGCGCCGCAGGTCTCCCCCGCCGGGCGGGTCAGCGCCAGGGTCATATCGGAAGACTGGACTTCGGTCTGTTCTTCCGG
>CANQGC010000063.1 GCA_947600345.1 uncultured Clostridia bacterium | reverse complement strand
ACCTCGGAGTGGATGCGGTAGGCGAAATCCAGCGGCGTCGCGCCCCTGGGCAGCGAGATCACGTCGTTGCGGGGCGTGAATACGAACACCTCGTCGGAGAACAAGTCCACCTTGACCAGCTCGCCGAACTCGCCGGGATCGCGCACGTCGCCCTGCCAGTCGAGGATGCGGCGCAGCCAGCTGAGCTTCTGGTCCAGCTCGTTCTCGTTGGCGCGGCCCTCCTTGTAGCGCCAGTGGGCCGCGATGCCGTACTCGGCGGTGCGGTGCATGGCGAAGGTGCGAATCTGCACCTCGAAGGGCTTGCCCTGGTTGAGCACCGTGGTGTGCAGCGACTGGTACATGTTCGGCTTGGGCATCGAGATGTAATCCTTGAAGCGGCCCGGCACCTGGGGCCACATGGTGTGCACCACGCCGAGCACGAAGTAGCAGTCCTGCTGGGTATTCACCAGAACGCGGATGGCGGTCAGATCGTTGATCTGATCGAAGGTCTTGTTCTGGCTCTTCATCTTGCGGTAGATGGAGTAGAAGTGCTTGGGCCGGCCCGAGATCTCGGCCTTGATGCCGGCCTCGCGCAGGCGGACGCTCAGCTGCTGGCTAACCTCGTTGATGAGCTTCTCGCGCTCGTCGCGGGTCATGCCCACCAGCCGCACCAGCTCGTAGTAGGCGTCGGGGTCGATGTAGCGCAGCGCCAGATCCTCCAGCTCCCACTTGATGGTGTAGACGCCCATGCGGTGGGCCAGCGGTGCGTAGATATCCAGCGTCTCCCGGGCGATGGGCACCTGGCGCTCGGGGCGCTGGTACTTGAGCGTGCGCATGTTGTGCAGCCGGTCGGCCAGCTTGATCAGCACCACGCGGATGTCCTTGGCCATCGCCAGGAACATCTTGCGCAGCGTCTCGGCCTGGGCCTCCTCCCGAGAGGCGAAGTTGAGCTGATTGAGCTTCGTCACGCCGTCCACCAGCAGCTCGACCTCCTGGCCGAACTCCTGGCGCACGACCTCGAGCGTCACGCCCTCCACGTCCTCCACGCAGTCGTGCAGCAGGCCCGCGGCGATGGTCGCGCCGTCGAGCATTAGGTCGGTGAGGATCACCGCCACCGCACAGGGGTGGCTGAAGTAGGGCTCGCCCGACTTGCGCATCTGCCCGGCGTGGGCCCTCTCCGCGAACTCATACGCCTTGCGCACGAGCTCCATGTCGTCCTCCGGATGGTACTTCTGAATGCGGCGGATCAGATCGTCCAAACTGATGTATCCCTTGCCCTCAACGCCCGTCATCCTCGCTCCCCCCTTCGACTTGTTCCTCTTCCCTGAGCGCTCCGAATCGCTTCCCCAAGCATTCGATCGCCCGCCAGACCGCGCTGCTCTCCGGGTCGGTCTTCACCGCCCGGGGAACCGACAGCGCGAAGGGCTTCGTTCGAAGCTCCACGAGCTTCATATCCAATAGCGCCAGCAGCGACGCGTGGCAGCAGGTGGGCGGAAGGCCCGTCTCCTCGCTCAGCCGCGCGTCCAGCGCCTCGATATCCGACAGGCGGATGGGCCTGCGGCTCAGGTTCCGGGCCGCCACATAGACCGCGCGCATCCGCGCCACGTCCGGCAGCGCGCCGCGCAGCCCGCCCTCGACGTTCAGGCTCCGCAGCTCCACGCCCGGCGGCGGCGCGTCCGGCGCGGGCAGGCCGGCCAGCACCAGCGTCCGCAGCGCCCGGGGGTACTCCCCCAGCGCCTCCGGCCAGACGGCCAGCGCGTTGAACCCCCGCGCATCCCGCGGAACCGCGCCGATGTGCAGATCCAGCGGCAGCGCCTCCAACTCCGCCAGGAGCTCCCCGGCCAGATCCAGGCCCGCGCAGAGTATGAGCGCGCCCTGCGGGTTTTCCAGCCGCCTCCGAAGCTCCCCGAGCTCGATTTCGGGCGCGGCCGCCGAGCAGCTCTCCCTTCTATTATAGAGCAGTTCTGTTAAGAAACGACGCTGCAGGCTCCCCTCCCGCTCCCGGGCGGCCTCGATCCGCGCGGCGTCGTCCGCCTCCCGGAGCGCGCAGAGCTTGAGCTGCACGTCGGTGCGGCCGTTCCAGCGGTTGATCTGCGGCGTGAAGAGCACGTCCGCCGACTCGCCCAGGCTGCCCGCCAGCGCCCCCGCGCCGAAGTAGATGCCGGTGCGCCGCGCGCCGTTCCCGGCGCAAATCAGGCGCAGGTGCGCGCCCTGGCTTCCGATGGGGCGCGCCTCGATCAGCTGCACCCGCGCGCGGAACACCGGCTCGGGATTGCCGCAGCCGGTGGGCTCCAGCGCGTCCAGCGCCCCCACGAATTCCTCGGTCAGCTCGTCCAGCGGGGCGTCCAAATCGTAGCTCGCCGACGGCACCCAGGCGTCGGCGGGGGCATGCTCGAAGAGGTAGGCGTCCAGCCGCGCCCAGAGCGCATCGAAGTTCTCCGCGCGCAGCGTGAGCCCCGCCGCCTGGCTGTGGCCGCCGAAGCGCTCCATCAGCTCCGCGCCCGCGCAGAGGGTCTGGTAGATGTCCACGCCCGGTATGCTCCGGCAGGAGCCGGTGAGCATGCCGTCCGATTCGCTCAGCACGATCACCGGATAGCCGTACTTCTCCCGCAGGTGGCCCGCCGCCAGGCCGATCACGCCGGGATTCCAGCCCTCGCCGCGCGCCATCAGCACGCGGTGGGCGGAGAAGTCCAGCTCCTCGAGCTGACCCTCGGCCGAAGCGCGGATCTCGCGCTCCACCTCCCTGCGGCGGGCGTTCTCCTCCTCCAGTTCGTCGGCCAGCGCCACGGCCAGGAACTCCTCCGGCTGGATCAATAGCTCGAAGGAGCGCCGGGCGGAGCCCAGCCTTCCCCCGGCGTTCAGCCTCGGCGCGAGCCGGAAGGCGATGCCCTGGCTGGTGAGCTGCCCCGGCTCGACGCGCGCGCGCTCCATCAGCGCCGCCACGCCCGGGCGGGGCCTGCGGTTGATGGAATCCAGGCCGAGCTTGACGATGGCGCGGTTCTCGCCGGTGAGCGACACGATGTCGGCCACCGTCGCGATGGCTGCCAGGTCGATCCGCGCCAGTCCGGCGTCCAGCCCGCCCAGCGCCGACACCAGCTTAAACGCCACGCCCGCGCCGCAGAGCCAGCGGAAGGGATAGTCGCCCAGCAGCGGATCGATCACGGCGCAGTCGGGAATCCGCTCGCCGGGCCGGTGGTGATCGGTCACCACGCAGCGAAGCCCCAGCTCCTTCGCCAGCTCGATCAGCTCCGCCGAGGCGATGCCGCAGTCCACCGTGACCAGCAGCTCCGCGCGCTGGGCGATCTCCCGCACGGCGGCCTCGTTCAGGCCGTAGCCCTCGTCGTGGCGGGAGGGCAGGTAGACCTCGGCCCGCGCGCCTTCCGAAGTGAGGTAGTCGTACAGGATCGCCGAGGCGCAGACGCCGTCCACGTCGTAGTCGCCGTAGACGCAGATGCGCTCGCCCGCGTCCATCGCCCGGCGAATCGCGTCCACGGCCTCCTTCATGCCGCGCAGCAGCAGCGGGTCGTGCAGCTGCTCGACGCCCGGATGCAGAAACGCCTCCGCCGCCTCCGGGGAGTCCACGCCCCGCTGGATCAGCAGGCGGTGGAGCAGCGGCGGCATGCCCTCCGGCCGCTCAAACCAGCAGCGCTCGCCGGGCCTCGGCACGTATCGCAGCACGTTGCTCCCCCCTCTCCCCTCTGTTTCTGCGCGATTCAGATAAGGAAATCAGGAACCGGCAAACGCTCGATTCCTGATTCCGCAAATATGGTCTTATTTCTTGGCGCCCTTGCCGGCCTTGCCCTGGGTCTTGGCATTGCCCTTGGCGGCGGCCTTGTTGGCGTCGCGCTTGTCCATCCACATGGCCCAGACCTGGCCGCTGAGCAGCACGGACGAGTAGGTGCCCGCCAGCATGCCGACGATCAGCGGGAACGCGAACTCGCGGATCGACTCCACACCGAAGATGTAGAGCGTCACCAGCGTGATCAGCGTGGTCAGCGAGGTGTTGATGGTGCGGCTCAGCGTGTTGCTGACCGAGACCTCCACGATCTCGCGCTTGCTCTTCATGCTCCAGCCGGGCTTCTTCGAAGTCTCGCGGATGCGGTCGAACACGATGATCGTGTTGTTGATGGAGTAGCCGACGATGGTCAGCACCGCGGCGATGAACGAGCTGTTCACCTGGTACGCCCAGCGGAAGAACACCATGAACGCGCACATCACCAGCACGTCGTGGGCCAGTCCGAACAGCGCGGCCAGACCGGAGAACACGTCGAAGCGGATGGCGATGTAGATCAACATGCAGGCGAAGGCGATCAGCAGCGCCTTGACCGCGTTGCTCAGCAGGTCGCGGCCGGCGACGGCGCTCACGTGGTCGACGGACACGAAGGCGAAGTTCGGATACTTGGCGACCATCTGCTCCTCGAGCACGGCGCGCACGCGAGAGGATTCGTCGTCGATCTTGATCAGCACGCGCAGGTCGGTGCCGGTCTCGGCGACCTCCTCGGTCTCCTCCGCTTCCTCGGTCTCGGCGGCCTCCTCCTCAGCGGCTTCGGCCTCGCCCTCCTCGACGAGCTCCTCGCTCTCGGCAGCTTCCTCGGCGGCGGCCTCCGCGGCCTCGGCGGCAGCCTCGGCCTCGGCGTCGTAGCGGATCACGTCCAGATCGACGATGGAGTAGTTGTCGGCCAGCGCGCTGCGCACGGCCTCCTCCACGGCGTCGCTGTCGAACTCCTCGCCGGTGGTGAACTCGGCCAGGAATCCGCCGGTGAACGCGGCGTCAAACTTCTTAGCGACGATCTTGGCGCTGGTCAGCGCGCCGTAGCTCGCCTGCTCCGCTCCGGGCACGGCGCCCTTCACGGCCTCGGCGACGGCCTGCTCCAGGCCCTCGGACTCGTCCACCAGGTTCAGGCGAATCTGCAGATCGGTCAGCCCGTCGGCCTGGATGCCGGACTTATCCATGGAGATCATCGAATCCCCGTCGTCGGCAGCGGCATCCTCAGCGGGCGCTTCCTCAGCGGCCTCCTCCTCGGCGGGCGCCTCGGCTTCCTCCGCCAGGGCGGAAGTGCCAAGGATCGAAGCGGTGTCTTCGGACTCCGCGGCCTCCTCAGCGGCGGGCTCGGCCTCCTCGGCTACGGGCTCGGCCTCCTCCGCGGCGGGCTCCTCCGCAGCCTCCTCAGCGGCGGTCTCCTCCACCTGCGCCTCGGCGGTATCGGCGGCTTCCTCGGCCGGAGCCTCGGCGGCTTCCTCGGTCGTCTCGGCGGCGTCCTCGGCCGGAGCCTCGGCGGCCTCCTCATTGGCAGCCTCTTCCTCAGCCTCGGCGGCTTCCTCGGCGGCTGCGGCCTCTTCAGCGGCGGCCTCCTCAGCGGCCGCGGCGGCGCGCTCCTCCTGCAGTGCGATGGAGGCGTCGCTGGGGGCGGCCTTGGTCACCTGGCTGCCCTCGTAGCCCATCTGGGCGAGTATGGTTTCCACGTCGGCGACATCATAGTCCTCGCCGACGGAGTAGTTCAGCAGCGATCCGCCGGTGAAGTCGATGCCCAGGTTCAGGCCCACGCCCACGATCTGCATGATCAGGGCGATGACGATGATTGCGCCAGAGATGCTCAGGAAGAGGCGCGTCTTTCCGGTAAACGTATTCTTCATGCGAACTCCCCCTCCCTTAGCGCGTGTACAGCGCGCGATTGCGCACGTCCAGCTTGCAGATCAGCAAGAGCAGCCAGCGGGTGACGAGCACCGCGGTGAACAGGGACGCCAGGACGGAGATCGTCAGCGTGGTGGCGAAGCCCTTGATGGTGCCGGTGCCGAAGATCATCAGCACGATGGCGGCGATCAGCGTGGTGATGTTGGAGTCCGCCACGGCGCGGCCCGCGTTGCGGAAGCCGAACTTCACGGCGTTGACCGGCGTACGGCCCTCCTTCAACTCCTCGCGGAAGCGCTCGAATATGACCACGTTGGCGTCGACGGCCATGCCGATGCCCAACAGGATACCGGCGATGCCCTGCAGCGTCAGCTGCACGCCGATGATCGCCATCACGTAGAACACGATCAGCACGTAGATCAGCAGCGCCAGATCCGCGGCCACGCCCGGCAGGCGGTACATGACCAGCATGAACAGCAGTATGATGATCAGGCCCACGATGCCCGCGATGACGGCGCCGTCGATGGCCTCGATGCCCAGCGTCGCGGAGATCGCGCGGGTTTCAACCTCTTCGATGTCCAGCGGCAGCGCGCCCGACTGAATGAGCATCGCCAAATTGCTGGCCCAATCCCAGGACTCCTGCTGGCTGACGGAGCTATCGCCGTTGGTGATGATGCCGGAGCCGCCCGCGATGACGGACTGCACCGTCGGCGCGGAGATCATCTCGTCATCCAGATAGATCGAGATCGACTGGCCCAGGAACTCCCGGGTGGCATCCTCGAACTTCTTCGACGCCTCGGAGTTCAGGCGGAAGGAAACGGCGTAGAGCACCTGGTTCTCATCCTGCCAGGTGACGCCGGCCTCCTCGATCTCGTTGCCCTCGAACACCACGTTGCCGTTGGGATCGCGGAACTCCAGGTGTGCCGGGGTGCCGATGATCTCGGCAACCTCCTCCGGGTCGTCCACGTCCGGGATCTCGACCAGTATGCGGTCGGTGCCCTGGATGGCGACGTTGGCCTCGGTAAAGCCCGAGTTCGTCAGGCGGGAGCGCAGCGCAGACACAGTGCCCTCCAGCAGGAAGTCGTAGTTTTCCATCGTGGTGTCGGTGGCCCTGTATTCGGTTGACACGCCGCCGCGCAGATCCAGGCCCAGGCTGATGGCGCTGCCCACAGGCTTCAGGATGTACTTGCCCACCTGCAAGCCGTTGAGCGCCAGAAAGGCCACGATCACGATCAGCAGAGCGACAATACCGAGTTTGACCAAGCTCTTGACTTTCATTTCGGTTCCTCCCAGCTATGGATTGAACAACAATCCGTCGCATATATCTACAAGTTTACATTATACTCAATGAACGAAAAGTAGTCAAGTGCAAACCGCGCTTGCAGTTCCAAGTATGCGGAAAAATTAACAGCCATCCCGCGCCTGCGCGCCGCGGCCCGCCTCCGGGGCACAAAAGCGCCGCCGCACTCTCGTGCGGCGGCGAATCGCATCGCGCGTCTAGCGGTCCTCCTCGTTGGGGAGCTGCTCCGCGTCCTTGGCGCGCTTGGCCTCCTCGTTGGCCTGGCGCCGCTGCTCCGGCAGGGCGAAGGCGAAGAATATGATGATCGCGCTCAGCGCCACGCCCACGATCTGGCCGATGGCGCCGTACACCAGCCCGCCCAGCATCGCGAGGCAGAAGGTGAGTACCATCGACACCCAGGCATGCTTGATGCTCTGCCCGTAGATGAACGCCAGCAGCGCCGCGACGATCGGAAGCGGCAGGTACAGTCCATAGCTGCGCAACATACTTCACCCCTCCCCTCGTTGCGTACCATTATACCAGACTTCTCCACCGCGCGCAAGCGGTGACAAAGATTTGTGCGCAAAGCGTCACATTATGCGGCCCCCGCCGCATAGTACACCTCCCCCGCGATTCCGCCCTCCGCGCGGGCGTCGAGCAGCTCGCTCACGGTGACCAGCTGGAAGCCCCGGGCGTCGAGCTCGCGGATGGCGTCCTCCATGGCCGACGCCGTCTCGGGATAGAGGTCGTGGCAGAGCACGATTTCGCCGTCCTGGGCGCGGCCGAGCACGTGCTCCCGGATGCCCTCGGCGTCGCGGGTCCTCCAGTCCTCGGGATCCACGTTCCAGTTCGCAATCCGCAGGCCCAGCTCGCGGCAGGCCGACTTCACCGCTTCGTTGACGCTTCCGTAGGGCGGGCGCAGCACGGTGGGCCGCACGCCCGCGGTCCGCTCGATGGCGTCCAGGCTGTCGCGCAGCTCCCTGCGCACGCGCTCCTCGCTCAACTTCGTCAGATCCCGGTGGTCCCAGGTGTGGGTGGCGATCTCGCTGCCCTGGGCGGCGACCTCCCGGGCGGTCTCGCCGCACCAGTCCAGACGGCTGGCCACCATGCAGAAGGTCGCCCGGCCGCCCACATCGTCGAGCGCCCGCAGGATGCGCCGCGTGCCGGGACCGGGGCCGTCGTCGAACGTGAGCGCGATCATCCGGCCCTCGGGATCGATGCTCCGCGCGGTCTGCGCCCCGGCGCCGGCCTCCGCCCCGCCATCCACGGGCACGGCGGTGGCGGAGGGCTCCGCGATGTGCAGCGTTCCCTGCTGCACATCCAGCTTCTCCGGCTCCTTCCTCCCGCAGCCGCAGAGCGCGAGCGCCGCAGCCAGCAGCAGCGCCAGCATTCCGAATCTCTTCACTCCGAATCGCTTCATTGCGCCTTCCCTCCTTCCAGGCTTTGCCGCATCGCGGTATGCATCCATTAGACGCCGCGGAGCCTCATTTGTTCCCGTCACCGCGCGCAGAAAATTTTCTTAAACGTAGCAAAACCTTCCGCGCGCGGGCCCGCGATGCGTGCTATAATCGAAGCGTCCTTTGCGGAAATTGCTGAAATATAAGGAAGGAATGAGTGGGATATGTCGATCGAGCGCGCGCGTGCGCATCTAAAGAAGTACGGCCTGGACGGCCGCGTGCGGGAATTGGCCCTCTCCAGCGCCACGGTGGAGCTCGCGGCGCGGGCGCTGGGCGTGGAGGGCGCGCGCATCGCGAAGACGCTCTCCTACATGGTGGACGGCTCGCCGGTCCTGATCGTGGCCGCGGGCGACATCCGCGTGGACAACCGCAAGTTTAAGGATGCCTTCCACACCAAGGCGAAGATGCTCACCCCGGAGCAGGCCGCCGAGCTGGTGGGCCACGCGGTGGGCGGCGTCTGCCCCTTCGGCGTGAACGAGGGCGTGAAGGTCTACCTGGACGAATCGCTCAGGCGCTTTGAAACCGTCTACCCCGCCGCGGGCAGCGGCAACAGCGCCATCGAGCTGAGCATCCCCGAACTGGAGCGCGCCTCCGAGTGCGCGGGCTGGGTGGACGTGGCGAAGGAAGCAGCGAAGGAAGTGGAACCCCAGTGACCATCGGCGAATACCAGAGCCTGGCCATGTCCACGCTGAACCCGGCGCTCACGAAGCGGGACATGCTGCTCGACGCGGCGCTGGGACTCAACGGCGAATCCGGCGAGGTGGCCGACCTGCTGAAGAAGCACTGGATGCAGGGGCATCCCTTCGACAGCCGCAGGCTCGCGGAGGAGCTGGGCGACGTGGCCTGGTACCTGGCCGAGGCCGCCACGGCGCTGGACATCGATCTGGAGGCGATCCTGCGGATGAACGTCGAAAAGCTCCGCCGCCGCTACCCCGAGGGCTTCGACGCGCGGCGCTCCATCCTCCGCGACTCCGAATGAGCGCGGGCAATCCGCCCCTGGCTTCGGTTCTTACCTTATCTGAATTGGATTCAACGCCCGTCCGGGCATAGCGCGGCGGGGCGGCCCTCTTCGGGCCGCCCCGCCGCGCTCGATTTCAGCTGAGTCCGTATGCCTCCCGCTGGGTGGCGCTCAGGCGCACGTCGCCCACCAGCTCCCAGCCCTTCTCGATCAGCTCCTCCACGCTGTAGCGCGGACACGCGCCCAGATAATTCTCTTCGCCGTCCTCGCTCTCCCGGTAGCAGATCACGCGGTCGCGCGCCGCGTCGTAGCCCATGCTCTCCTCCACGTAGAAGCGCTCGGCCATCTCCCCGGTGTCGATCATCGTCATGACCGCGCCGTAGCACAGGGCGAGATCGCCGTCCGGCAGGAAGATCCAGTCGGTCACCTGGCCGGAGCTTATGCTCTCGTAGCGCCGGGTCTGGAGGCTGCCATTCATCCCGCCGTCGCGGTCGTAGCGGAAGAGCATGCCGTCGGTGCAGAGCACGTAGAGCTGGCCGCGCTCGTCGAAGTGCAGGCAGTTCGCGTGCCGACCTCCCCAGGGGATGGCGCATTGCAATTCGCCGCTGGCGTTCCAGAGCCAGAGCTCGCTCTCGCCGAGGCCGGCCAGCATCGAGCCGTCCGCGCTCCAGGCCGCCTGCCAGGGCACGTCGTCGCTGGCGCTCATCCTTCCGAGGCGCTGCTCCAGCGGCACGCGCGTGCCGTCCTCCAGCGAGACCAGCAGGCAGCTTCCGTCCTCCGCGACGGCCAGCGCCCTCGCCTCCGACGCGCAGACCGCGCTCACGCTTCGCCCGTCCTCCCACAGCGGGAAGGTCTCGGCCGACTTGGATTCGGGATCGTACGCGTACAGCAGCGCGGTTTCTCCCTCCCCGTTGACGCCGTAGACCGCCCGGCCCCCGACGCCATTGGGAGGGGCGACGATCTTGCCCTTCTCCTCCCCGTCCCCGCGGGGCAGGATGTGCTTTTCCCACGCGCCGGTGGCGAGATCCACCAGCGTGAGCTCCTCCTCAGTATCCCACCAGCGCTCGCCGAACAGCATCAGCCGCCCGCCCGCCTCGTCCAGGTACATGCCGCCGTAGTCCACGCTCCGCGTGTACTCCCCGGTATCGTAGTCGGGATTGACGTTCGTGCGCCAGCGCTCCGCGCTGGCATCCAGATCCCAGAGAACGACTTTGCCATCCCCGGCGACATTGATGATGAGCTGACCGAACTGCCGCTTGCTCATCCCATCCGCGAAGTCAAAGAGCGGTCCGCCCTCGAAGGGCTGCCAGCCGGCGTCCTGCGCGGGCGCGCCGTAGACCATCACGCGCTCCGAGCCCTCGGCCAGGGTCAGGTAGCGCAGATAGTGGTCATTCACCACGGCGATGTACGCCTGCTTCAGCTCGTCCTCCATGCTCTTGACCACCACGCCCCGCGCACTGTCGAACAGAAACTGCCCGAAGGAGCCGTCCTCCAGGATCACGAGCAAGCAATCGTCCAGGTAATTCGCATAGCCGGTGATGGAGCTCTGGGTCTCGCCGCTGACGAGCACCTCGCCATCGTCGATCGAAAACAGCGTGACCAGGTCGCCCACCACGCACTGCACCACCTGGCCGTCGCGCAGAAGCGTCAGGTCCCTGTCCTCGTTGGGAATCTGGTAGCAGACGACCTCCTGCCGCCAGATCACCTCGCCGCTTTCGATGTCCAGGCAGTGGAGCACAAATTGGTTGCGGCCGGTCTGGCGCATCCAGCGGTCGCCCGCCATGCGGGAGATGTAGCTGCCCTCGCTCCAGTCGCCGTGGAAGGTAAAGACCAGCATCCTTCCATCGCCGGCCAGCTCCAGATCAAACAGGAGGGTGGGCTCCTCCGGCATGGGCACGACCCAGCTCCTCTTCTCCCGCGCGTCGTACACGTACCAGTCCTCGGGCGCGTTGGAAAATACCTCCCGCTTCATGCCGAAGGCGACGTAGCGGCCATCGGGGGAGTGCTCGAACCCGAAGCTGCTGCCCAGATAGTAGGAATAGCCGCTCTCCTGCTTGGGAATGGGGGTGCTGAACTGTTCGCTTCCGTCCTCCAGCGAGAGCGCGCCGAAGCAATCGTCCCCCATGTTGGTCAGCAAGCTCCACTCCGGCTCCAGGTTGTGGCACACGTAGACGAGGCCGCGCTCCACGTCGGGGCACATGGAAGTCACCCGCACCGGCGCGCTCCAAAGCTCCTCCCCCGTGCCCAGGTCGCAGCAGATCAGCGATTTCCCGGCGTCGTATTCCATGCGCACCAGCAGCCGGTTCGCGCCCGCGCACTGCATCTCCTCCACCTCCGCGGGCGGATGCAGCGTCCAGAGCTTCTTCAGCGTGTTCAGATCCCATGCGGTGATCGCGCTCAAATCGTCCAGCACCAGCACGCGCATGCCTTCGTCGTCCACCAGGAACTCCTTGGGCTTGCCCTCCGGCATCAGCGCGCTCAGCGCGACCAGCCAGGAATCGATGCCCGATTCGTAGGTGCCCACCGCCTGGTTGATGGCATACTCCGCCTCGGGCACCAGCGGCCGCTCCCCGCCCGAGCCCGGCAGCGCCTCCATCGCCAGCAGCGCGGCGGTCAGGCGGTCGCCCTCCTCCAGCGCCGCGAGCGACTCGTTGGCCAGGTAGCGCGACTGGTTCCGCAGCGCGTCCTCGTAGTTGTCCCGTATCAGCGCGTTGGTGCGCAGCATGTAGCCGATGAAGCCCAGCGCGAGCGCGAACGCCGCCGACAGCGCGGCCGTCAGCCGCCGCATGCGGTACTGCCGCTGGCGCTGGCGCAGTTCGTCGTAGGCGCAGTCCAGCAGCAGCGCCACCATCCTCGGCAGCTCCTCCCGCCGGGCGCGCCGCAGCGGGAGCCGCCAATCGCAGGACAGCGGCTCCAGCGGCACGCTTCGCGCCTCGCCGGTCTCCGGATCCACAACCTCCTCGCTGCGCAGGATCTCCGGTATGGTGTCCTGAGGCTCCCCCTCGGCCAGCACCGTGAGCACCCGGCGGCGATCGTGGGTCTGCAGAAAGGTTTGGATCTCCCGCTGCACCCAGAGGGACTCCGAAGTGCGCGGCGAGCAAATCACGATCAGGTAATCCGAATTCGCCAGCGCGCCGGTGATCGTATCGCCCAGGTCGCTGGTGATGGGCATCTAAATTACGTTCTGGAAAGTCCACTTGCACGGAGTTTTAAGGCCACCGTGACGGCGAAATAAGGCCACCGTCAC
>CANQGC010000062.1 GCA_947600345.1 uncultured Clostridia bacterium | reverse complement strand
CGATGCCCACCAGCCGCTCCTCGTGGTCCACCACGGGGATCGAGAGCAGGTCGTACTTGCGCACGGTGTCGGCCACGACCTCCTGGTCGTCGGTGGTGTGCACAAAGATCACCTGGGTGTTCATCAGCTCCTCGACGCGCTTGTCGTCGCTGGCGAGCAGCAGCTTGCGCAGGCCCACCGTGCCCAGGAGCTTGCGCCCGGCGTCCAGGATGTAGAGCGTGTTGATGGTCTCCTTGTCCACGCCGGTGCGGCGAATCTCCGCCATCGCCTGGCCCACGGTCGTCCCCACGTTGAACTCCATGTACTCGATGGTCATGATGGAGCCGGCGCTGTTGTCCGGGTAGCGCAGGAACTGGTTGATCAACTGGCGCTTCTTCTCGTCGCAGCCCTGGAGCATGCGCTTGACCACGCCCGCGGGCAGCTCCTCCAGGAAGTCCACCGCGTCGTCGATGAACATATCGTCGATCAGCCGCATGGCCTCGGCGTCGTCCATGGCCTCCATGATGCGGGTGCGCTGGTCGTTGTCCATGTAGGAGAACACGTCCGCGGACACGTCCTTGGGCAGCAGCCGGAACACCATCAGCATCTTTTCGTTGTCCAGATCCTCCAGGTATTCCGCGATATCGACCTCGTTGAGCATGTTGAGCGCGCCCCGGAGCTCGGCCTTCCGGCCCGATGCCACCAGCGCGTCCAGACGGGTCTTGATGCGTTCGAAATCCATAGGCTTCCTCCTCCTTCTTCTCAGATTTCCCCGCGAGCGGGGCCCGCGCGTGCGCGCGGGATTCAGCGTCCGCACTTCGCAAATTGCGCACGAAAGCGCACTCCGTCGAGCGACCGCCGACCGATTTGACGTTCGGATTTCGTGTGAAGAATGAGGGCCTGCCTGGAGTGGGCTTCTCTTCGATTCCGAAAACCCACCCTTTGATGCCGGCGTTTTTCAACGCACCGCCGGCCTTTCAATGGGCGCCGCCGTCACGCGGCACCTGAAGAGAAGGATCAGCGGCGCAGCGATGAACGCACGCCTCGAGGCACGCCATCAGCCGACATACTTCTTCCGCCGTCGTCCATGCTTTGCCACCTCCTAACTGAATTGTGGGGAAAATCCCCTACTATCAATAATAGTCGCCGCGGGGCCTTTCGTCAACCCCCGCGGCGGGAAAATTTGCGCGAATTTTCACTCCTCCCAGGGCAGCAGCTTTTCGCCCTTCACCAGGAACGCCCGCTTCGCCAGCTTCGCCAGCGGATCGTCCGAGTGGGAGTCGGAGTAGAAGTCGTCGATCTGGCCATCGGGGAAGATTTCCCGGAAGCGGCGCACCTTCTCCTCCCCGTGGCAGTTGGGGCCGGAGAACCGGCCCGTGCGCCTGTCCACCGGCGAGCCCATCACCGTGCGGATGCCGAGCCTCGCGCAGGCGGGGGCGATCAGGAACTCCGGCGAGGCGGAGATCACCACGTCGTCCGGGCGGCGCACTTCATAGTAGTACGCCTTCACCCGGGAGAAGTTCTCCTCCCAGAACGCCGAAACCGCCGCGTCCACGTCGCCGATGCGCCCCATGAAGGACAGCAGCCGCTGCTTGAAGTCCTGCTTCCTGCGAATCCGCAGCGCAAACAGCAGCGCGTTGACCGCCTGGCCCGGGATGTCCGGCCAGATGGCGGGATAGCGGCGCAGGCAGAAGGCCACGAAGCGGGCCGTGCTGTCGCCGCGCAGTATGGTGTTGTCGAAATCGTACACGTTCACTGTCCCGAGCCCTCCTGTCCGGCCGCGCCCAGCGGCTCCATTTCGCCCTCCAGGTACCAGCGCTGGCGGTAGGCGCTGGGGGTGATGCCCTCGTAGCGCTTGAACAGCGTGATGAAGTGGCCGATGTTGTTGATGCCCACGTCCATGGCGATCTGGCTGACGGGCTGGGCCGTGGTGCGCAGCAGCTGCTTGGCGTGAGTGAGCCGGGTGTGGATCAGGTACTCGTTGGGCGAGAGGCCGAAGTAGCGCTTGAACAGCTTCTGCAGGTAAAACTTGTTGATGGAGATCGAGCGGGACAGGTCGTCCAGCGTCACGCGCTCGGCGTAGTGCAGGTTGATGTAGTTGCGCGTGTCGATCACGTAGGCCGGGATGTGCTTGGCGCTTCCGCCGCCCGCGCTGGCCGCCTGGATGCAGTAGGTCATCAGCTGGGTCAGCAGCGCCGAGGCCTGCACGTCGTCCTGCAGGGTGTTGCCGCCCTCCCGGTAGAGCTTGAGCAGCATCTCCAGCGTGCTGCGCACCGACACGTCCGACTCCAGCCGCACCACGTTCCGGCCGTCGTTGAGCGCCAGGAAGAGCTGGTAGTAGGCCGCGCAGGACTCGCCGTAGAGGTGCACCCAGAGCACCCGCCAGTTGTCCTTGCCCGGCGCGGTGCGGTAGTGCTGCCGCCGGCGACAGTCGATCCAGAACACGTCGCCGGGATGGATGGCGTAATTCTGGCCCTCGTAGCTGAGCGCGCCCTCCCCCGCCACGCAGAGCTTGATCAGGTAGGAGGGCAGGTTGGCACGGCTGGTGTAGTAATCCGGGCCGCAGTGAAAGTCGCCCAGCTCCTGGACGTAGGCGATGGACGAGCGCGCCGCCTGCGCCGCCGTGACCGTGAGCCATACGGAGTTCGGCCCCAGGTCCAGATTGCAGCTCAAATTCACCTGATTCACGCCTTCACGCCTCCATTTTCCCGTCGTTTGAAAAAGCCAAGATACCGTAATTATGAGCCAACGCTAGTCAGTGACAAACCGGCAATTAACGTTCTATACTAATTATATATGAAAATGGGTGAACAGACAAGGTGGAATTGGGTGCAAAAAACGAAAAGTAAGGAGAGATCGGGAACAAATGGTTTCGTTTCGGCAAATGTCAAGTTTGCTTAAGCGGAGCCGCTGCGACCCCCATGGTACTACCGCCGGAGGCTCCGGCGAATCCAGCAGGCGGAGGTAATTGCATGTCGGAATACATACTGGAAATGAATGACATCACAAAGATCTTCCCCGGTGTGAAGGCGCTCGACGGCGTGCACTTCAACCTGAAGGCAGGGGAGATCCACGCGCTGGTCGGCGAGAACGGCGCGGGCAAGTCGACCTTCATCAAGACGCTCACGGGCGTGCATCAGCCCGACGGCGGCGAGATCATACTCGACGGCAAGAAGGTCGTCATGTCCGACCCCATCGTCGCCCAGAAGTACGGCATCGCGGCCATCTACCAGCACGCGGCGTCGTATCCGGACCTGAGCGTGGCGGAGAACATCTTCATCGGCCACGAGTTCAAGACCGGCCCCTTCATTAACTGGGCCAAGGCCAACGCCGAGGCCAAGAAGCTGCTCGATTCCGTGGGCGCGGACTTCAGCCCTACGGTGTCGGTGGGCTCGCTGTCGGTGGCCCAGCAGCAGCTGGTCGAGATCGCCAAGGCGCTCTCGATGAACGCGCGCATACTGATCATGGACGAGCCGACGGCGGCGCTGTCCCGGCGCGAGAGCGAGGAGCTCTACACCATCGCCCGCAGGCTGCGCAAGCGCGGCACGGGCATCATCCTCATCTCCCACCGCTTCGAGGACATCTTCGGCCTGGCCGACCGCGTGACCGTGTTCCGCGATGCCCAGTACATCGGCTCCTGGAACCTGGACGAGGTGGACACGCCGATGCTGGTGCACCACATGGTGGGCCGCGAGATCACCCAGCTCTATCCCAAGAAGAAGACCGAGGTAGGCGAGGAGCTGTTGCGAATCGACCATCTCTCTCGCACGGGCTTCTACCGCGATGTCTGCCTGAACGTGCGCGCGGGCGAGATCGTGGGTCTGACCGGCCTGGTGGGCGCCGGACGCACGGAGGTCATGGAGAGCGTGTTCGGCATCACCAAGGCCGACTCCGGCGACGTCTACTTCGAAGACCGGCAGATCACCGGCTTCACGCCGATTCAGTGCATGCAGGCCGGCCTGGGGCTGCTGCCCGAGGACAGGCAGAAGCAGGGCCTGCTGCTGGATTGGTCCATCAACTACAACATCTCCCTTCCGGTGCTTAAGCGCTGCCAGAACGGCCCCTTCCTGATGAAGGACAAGGAGTACGAAATCTCCAACGATTTGAAGGAGCTGCTGGCCATCAAGGCGCCGGACACCGACACCCACACCGGCGCGCTCTCGGGCGGCAACCAGCAGAAGGTGGTCGTGGCCAAGCAGCTGGCGGCCAGCCCGAAGCTGATCATACTGGACGAGCCGACCAAGGGCGTGGACGTGGGCTCCAAGGCGCAGATCTACGAGATCATGTCCGATCTGGCCAGCAAGGGCCTGGGCATCCTGATGATCTCCTCGGAGCTGCCGGAGGTCATCAACATGTCCGACCGCCTGTACGTGATGAGCGAGGGGCACGTGACCGCCGAGTTTGACACCGAGGGACTCAGCCAGGACACCGTGCTCGCGGCGGCCATGCCCAAGGGCAAGGAGGACGACGAGGACGAGCTGGCCGAGGCCAACGCCTGAGTCCGGCGCCCGGCGATCGCTTTATAGAAGGGAGCGGAACTGATGCAGATTCTACAGACGATTTTGACCGCCGCGGGCCTCGTGGTGCTCATCATGATTCTGATGGACATGAGACAGATCCAGCAGAAGATGGGCATCGAGAGGAAGTCCGGCACCCCCCTGTACGCGCTGCTGATCGAGCACCGCGAGATCCCGCTGCTGGCGGTTCTGATCTTGCTGCTGGTGGCCGTGAGCCTGCGCGTCCCCGGCTATATTCCCAACAACTACGTCAACATCCTCAAGAACGGCTCGATCAACATGGTCATGGCCTGCGGCATGCTGTGCGTGCTGCTGGTGGGCTCCATCGACATCTCCATCACGGCGGTGCTGGCCTTCTCCGGCGCGCTGATCGGCAAGCTGATGGGCCTGGGCGTGCTGCAATCGACGCTGCTGGCCTTCCTGATCACCATCGCGGTCGGCGCGGTGGTGGGCCTGATCAACGGCCTGCTGATGAGCTACGGCCGCGTGATTTCCATCATCGTGACGCTTTCGACCAGCTACATCGTGCGCGCGCTGATACCGATGAGCTGGATGCTGGGCATGAACAAGGTCGCCCCCACCGACCTGGCGCCGGGCTTCAAGACGGTGCTCAATCAGAGCATGACGGTGTTCGGCATCACGCTGCCGTACCTGTCGATTCTGGCGGCGGTGGTGGTCGTGCTCACCGGCGTGTTCCTCAAGTACACCAAGACCGGCCGCAACCTCTACGCCGTGGGCTCCAACGCCGAGGCGGCGCAGATGCGCGGCGTGCACATCAACCGCATCAAGATTCTGGCCCACGTGATCTGCGGCGCCACCGCGGGCCTGGCCGGCGCCATGTGGCTGGCCTTCTACAACGCCATTGAGAAGGGCTCCGCCGACGGCAACGAGATGTTCACCATCGCGGCCTGCGTGCTGGGCGGCGTGTCCGTCACCGGCGGCTACGGCAAGATGACCGGCGTGGTGATCGGCGCGGTGATGATCGCCGTGATCGACCAGGCCATCCCGCTGCTGGGCTTCCAGAACAAAATGATCACCGAATTCATCAAGGGCATACTGCTGCTGTTCGCGATCCTGCTCAACGTGATCCTACAGCGCATCGCCGACAAGCAGGCCCTGGCAAGGAGGAATATCTGATGAAGAAAAAGAGCAAGCTCGCATCCTTCTTCCTGCGCTGGGAATTCCTGCTGGTCGCGCTGCTGGTAGTGATGTGCCTGGTGTTCAACCTGCAGGACGCCGCGCGCGTGGCCTCGGGTGCCGCGCGCAAGGACGTGTTCAACCTGGCGAACGTCATGCGCGGCATTCGCCCCTACATGCTCTACAGCTTCATGACGATGGGCGTCATGCTGATCCTCGCCATGGGCGACATCGACATCTCCACCGGCGCAATCGCAACGCTGAGCGTGGTGGTGCTGGGCGTCACCTACAACGGCATGGGCGGCGGCGCGGGCGCGCTGGTGATCTCCATCCTCGCCTGCCTGGCCACCGGCTCCCTCTGCGGTGCGATCAACGGCTTCCTGGTCACGCGCTTCAAGGAGCTGTTCCCGATGATCATCACGCTGGCCACGCAGCTGTTCTTCCGCGGCTTCAGCTACCTGCTGATCGGCGGCGAGACGCTGACCTTCGATAAGACCTTCGGCGTGCTCAGCGAAACCTACAAGCTGGTCAACATCTTCGGCCTGAACGTGCCGCTGATGGTGCTGATCTTCCTGGCCGTGGCGGCGGTGTTCTTCATCTGGCTGCACCTGACCAGCGGCGGCCGCAAGATCTTCGCCATCGGCACCAACGCCACCACCGCCCGCTACTCCGGCATCAAGGTGGACCAGATCAAGGTGTTCTGCTTCATGCTGACGGGCTTCATGTGCGCCGTGACCGGCATCTTCTTCGTGGGCGCGAACTCGTCCTCGATCAAGGCCGACCTGATGGACGGCTACCACATGTACGCCATCGCGGCGGCGGTGCTGGGCGGCTTCTCCACGGACGGCGGCAAGGGCAGCGTCATCGGCGCGGTGCTGTCGCTGTTCATATTCGGCATCGTGAAGATCGGCCTGGGCACGCTGTTCGGCTTCGCGGACAGCGCGGTCAACCTGGCCGTGGGCGTGATCCTGATCCTGAGCGTGCTGCTCCCGAACATCACGGAGGACGTCGGCAAGTTGATGCGCGTGCGCAAGCAGCGCGCCGAGACCGCCGCCGCCAAGGCAGCCCACTGATTCTGATTCGATTTTGCCCCACAGGGCAAATAATAAAAAGGAGGACCAATTCCATGAAGAAAGTTCTTGCACTCGTTCTGGCAGCTCTGCTCGTGCTGACCGTCGGCTCCGCCATGGCGGAGGCGAAGGCGGGCGACGGCCTGTACATCGGCGTCGTCTACAAGCAGTCCGGCAACCCCTACTTCCAGGCTTCCATCAACGGCTTCCAGAAGGCCGCCGATGAGCTGGGCTTCACCTTCGACCACGACGGCCCCGACGACGGCTCCAACGATGGCCAGATCCGCATCATTGAGAACTTCATCAACCAGGGCGTGGACGCGCTGATCATCTCCGCGAACGACCCGGCTGGCCTGGTCAATGTCTGCAACGAGGCCCGCGACGCCGGCATCAAGGTCGTCTCCTTCGACGCGCCCGTGGCTCCCGAGGGCCGCGACGCCGATGTCGAGCCCGCCTCCTTCCAGCAGGTCGGCGACATCCTGCTCGAGTCCATCGCGAAGTCCGTCAACTATGAGGGCCAGATCGCGATCCTGTCCGCTTCCGCCACGATGGGCAACCAGCAGTACTGGTGCGCCGCCATCGAGAAGACGCTGGCCGAGAACGAAGCCTATGCGAACCTCGAGTATGTCGGCACCGTGTTCGGCGATGACGTGTACGACAAGTCCTTCACCGAGTGCGAGGCCCTGATCAACCAGTATCCGGATCTGAAGGGCATCATCGTGCCCACCACCAACGGCGCTCCCGCCGTCGCGAAGTGCATCCAGGACCACGGCATGAGCACCAAGGTGACCGGCCTGACCCTGGCCTCCGACATGAAGGAGTACCTCGACGCGGGCATCTGCGACGAGACCTTCCTGTGGAACCCGATCGATCTGGGCTACGTGGCGTCCTACGCCGCCGTGGCGCTGATCAATGGCGACATCACCGGTGAGGTCGGCGATTCCTTCACCGCCGGCGACAAGGGCGAGATCACCGTCGCCGCGGGCGATGATGGCGGCAACACCATCTTCCTGGGCGAGCTGAACACCTTCAACACCGAGACCGTCGGCGAGTGGGTGGACATCCTGTAATCCCCTCTCAACGCAAGCGTTGAAGCAAGCGAGCGCCCCGGGCTTTGCCCGGGGCGCTCTGTCTGTCCGATGAGGGAAACTATTGAAGGGCTTTTTCACGAAGTTCGGCATTGGAATTCTACGGTTCCCGGGTTGCGCCGGGCAGCCTCCCGCTCGCGAATCGCGATCACAAAGGGAATCTGCTTTCATCGAGAAAGGGGCAGGAGCGCAGCAGCTGATCCGTCTCGATCTTGCCCGCTCTCCACCGGCTGCTCGCAAGCTTCAGTTCGGAAACCGTCGTATCTTCGAAAATCTTCATATACGTGGAATCCGCCTTGCCGATGGACGCGAAAAAGTCGTAGTATTTAAAATCCCAGCCATCGACGTAGGAACCAAACTTCGCCCAAATGCAGGGGACGCCGTATGCTTCCGCGATGATAACCCCATGAAGCGACGAAGAAACGACAAAATCACAGGAATTGATTTCCTCTATAAAATTCTTCCACGCTCCATAGCCGCGTACTTTTATCAGCGTCGTCTCTTCATCCGCCAACAGATGCAGCAACTCCGGCTTCTCCAGATCCTTATAGTGCGGAATGACTCCGATTTTATGACTCTTGCGAGAGGAGGGCGTGTACATCAGCGGAAACAACAACGCCGGATCTCCGTACACCTCCGGGCAGTCGATTCCCCTTGCCATGAGCAGATCCCTGGTCAGCGGCCCCCTCACGCTATAAATGCGCCTTGGAGCATCCTCCGCCTTAATCCTTTCGGTCATCTGGTCGTTCAGGATTCCGCTTCCCCATACGTAAGCGTCCTTGAGCGACCAAAAGGACAGCGTGCTGCCGATCACCTGAAAGAAGCGAATGTGGAAGGCCCTTGATACGACGCAATTTGGCAAGCACAGCGCCTTCCTTCCGGAAAGCCACTCGATGATCAGGGGATTTACGTCATCCCCCCAATTGTTATCCACAACCTCTCCGCTCTGGAAGTGGATGCACGCCCTGTATGTGATATACCTTGACGGAAATAGGGTGGGTAAAACCAGGCACTTTATTGCGCGCAGGTTTCTTGCGATTTTGCTGATCAAACCCATGGCATTTCCTCCCTACGCTCTGGTCTTATCCGCAATCCACAGAGAGCAAAGCGATGCTATCCTTTACTTCAGACTCTTCATCGTCGGGAACAGCAGCACGTCGCGGATGGCCTGGGAGTCGGTCAGGAGCATGACCATGCGGTCGATGCCGTAGCCGATGCCGCCCGTGGGGGGCATGCCGATTTCGAGGGCGTAGAGGAAGTCCTCGTCGGTGCGGTTGGCCTCCTCGTCGCCGTGGGCCAGCAGCTCCTCCTGCGCCTTGAAGCGCGCGCGCTGGTCGATGGGGTCGTTCAGCTCCGAGTAGGCGTTCGCCATCTCCCAGCCGTTCATGAAGAACTCGAAGCGCTCCACGTAGCCGGGCTTGCCGGGCTTCTTCTTGGTCAGCGGGCTGATTTCGATCGGGTGATCCATCACGAACGTCGGCTGGATCAGGTGCTCCTCGACATACTCCTCGAAGAACAGGTTCAGTATGTTGCCCTTGGTGTGGTGGGGCTCAAACTCGATGTGGTGCGCCCTGGCGAGCTCGCGGGCCTGCTCCAGCGTCTCCACCTGGTCGAAGTCCACGTTCGCGTACTTCTTCACCGCGTCCACCATCGTGATGCGCGCGAAGGGCTTGCCCAGATCCATCTCCACGCCGTTGTAGCTGATCTTCGTGGTGCCCAGCACCGTCTGCGCCACGTGACGGTAGAGGTTTTCGGTCAGGTCCATCATGCCGTGGTAGTCGGTGTAGGCCTGGTAGAGCTCCATCAGCGTGAACTCCGGGTTATGGCGGGTATCCAGGCCCTCATTGCGGAACACGCGGCCGATCTCGTAGACCTTCTCCAAACCGCCCACGATCAGGCGCTTCAGGTACAGCTCCAGCGAGATGCGCAGCTTCAAATCCTCGTCCAGCGCGTTGAAGTGGGTCTCAAACGGACGCGCAGCCGCGCCGCCGGCGTTGGCGACCAGCATCGGCGTCTCCACCTCGATGAAGCCCTGGGCGTCCAGGAAGCTGCGGATGGTGGCGATGATCTTGCTGCGCTTGATGAAGGTATCCCGCACCTCGGGGTTGACGATCAGGTCCAGGTAGCGCTGGCGGTAGCGGGTGTCGGTGTCGCGCAGGCCGTGGAACTTCTCCGGCAGCGGGTGCAGCGACTTGGTCAGCAGCTCGATCTCCTGGGCGTGCACGCTGATCTCGCCGGACTTGGTCTTGAACACGAAGCCCTTGACGCCGATCACGTCGCCCAGGTCGTAGTTCTTGAACTCCCTGTAGGCGTCCTCGCCCACGTCGTCCCGGCGGACGTAGATCTGAATCTCGCCGTCCCGGTCGAGCAGGTGGGCGAAGCTGGCCTTGCCCATCACGCGGCGGGACATCATGCGGCCCGCGATGGACACGGTCTGATTCTCCAGCGCGTCAAAGTTCGCCAGAATCTCGCTGGACAGGTGCGAGCGGTCGTACTTCATGACCTCGTAGGGATTCTTACCCGCCTCGATCAGCGCGTTCAGCTTCTCCAAGCGGATGCGGTTCTGCTCGGACAGCTCCTGCTGGGCCTGCTCCTGGGGGATGTTGTTGTTCTGTTCAGACATGCGAATTCTCCTTTAAAAGGGCCGGCGTGAAAGCACGTCGGCCGCCGTTTGATTACCGCTTGCGAATATTCAGTATCTTCAGCTTGATCTTGCCGCCGGGAGTGTTGGCCTCGACGACGTCGCCCAGGTGGGCGCCCATCAGGGCCTGGCCGATCGGGGACTCGTTGGAGATGAAGAGCTTGAGCGGGTCGGCCTCGGTGAAGCCCACCAGCGTGTACTCGTCCTCCTCGTCGTACTCCATGTCGAGCACGCGCACCACGTTGCCCAGGGACACGGTGTCGGTATCGGCGGCGGAGTCGTCCACGAAGGAAGCGGTTCGCAGCATCTGTTCGATCTCGCCGATGCGGCCGTAGACCCGGGCCTCCTCCTTCTTGGCGGCGTCGTACTCGGCGTTCTCGCTGAGATCCCCGAAGCCGCGGGCGATCTGGATCTCCTCGGCGACGCGGCGCTTGGCCTCCATCAGCTCCTCGAGCTCGGCCTCCAGCTTCTTCTTATCGGTGAGTGTCAACTGACGAACTTCAGACATAATGATTTCCTCCTTGCAACCCTGCAAGCAAATTCGGATTCCCTGTGACGCAAATAAACACTGCCACCTTCGCGTGATGCAGCGTTTCTCTCTGACAAGGCGTATTATATACCCGCCGGATGAAATTGTCAAGCGGCGGGCGCACAATTTTATGCGGTTGGCGCGCAATTTGACGTTTCGCCGCCCAAAGGTGTGCGGTGGTGGCGGCGTTCGACCCCGCGGGGCGGGGAGGGCCCCGCCTCACTCGAGCTTCATCATGCGGTAGCCGATGCCGATGTGGGTCTGGATGTACTGCGGCGAATCGGGCGACAGCTCAATCTTCCTGCGGAGCGCGGCCATGAACACGCGCAGCGAGGCGATGTCGTTGTCCCAGGAGCTGCCCCAGACGTTTTGCGTGATGTAGGTGTGGGTCAACACCTTGCCGGTGTTGCGCGCCAGCAGGCAAAGCAGCTTGTATTCGATGGGCGTCAGGTGCAGCTCCTCCTCCCCCATGTAGGCGCAGCCCGCCGCGAAGTCGATGCGCAGGCTGCCGTTGCGGTAGACGGAATCCTGGGCGGCGTCGGCGCGCATCATCGCCAGCCTGCGCTGGGTCACGCGCAGCCGGGCCAGCAGCTCGTCCACGGAGAAGGGCTTGGTCAGGTAGTCGTCCGCGCCGGCGTCCAGCGCCTCGATCTTGTCCGCGTCCTCGCTGCGGGCGCTGATGACGATGATGGGCAGGTTCGACCAGCTTCGCACGCGCCGGATCACCTCCACACCGTCGATGTCCGGCAACCCCAGGTCCAGCAGCATCGCATCCGGGTTGTGGGAGGATGCCTCGGCGATGGCGTTCTGGCCGTTGGCGGCCACGATGTGGCGGTAGTCGTGGGCCTTGAGCGCCGTGGTGATCAGGCTGCGCACCGGCGCGTCGTCCTCCACCACCAGGATCAGCATCCGGGGGTTTTTATTGTCGCTGTTCATTGAACTCTACCTCCTCCGCGGGAAGGGTGAAGCGCACCGTGCAGCCCCGGGGCGCGGCGTCGAGTATGGCGATCTCGCCGCCGTGGGCCGCGATGATGGTCTTGCACAGCGCCAGGCCCAGGCCCAGGCCGCGCCGCCCATCGGCGATGCCACTCTCCCCGGTGTAGAACATCTCGAAGGCGCGGGCCTTCATCTCGTCGGACATGCCGGGGCCGTCGTCCGACACGCACACCGCCGCTACGCTTCCCTCGCGCCGGGCGGAGACGCGGATGTTCGAACCCGGCGGCGTGTACTTGATGGCGTTGTTGACCAGGTTGATCAGCACCTGCACGATCAGCCGCGCATCCACGCGCACCAGCAGCAGGCCGTCCGCCTCCACCGATATGCGGTGTTCGCCGCTCCGGCGGTCGATGTGCCGAAGCGCCTCCTCGATCACCTCGTCGATCAGCTCGGCGGTCATGTGGAAGTGCACGCCGCCGTCGCCGATGCGGGTGATGGACAGCAGATTCTCCACCAGGTTGACCAGCCACATGCTGTCGTCGTAGATGTCCGTGTAGATGCGCGCGCGGGTCTCGCCGTCCAGCCGCTCGCCGTCGGAGAGCAGGTAGCCCGCGTTGCCGGAGATGGAGGTCAGCGGCGTGCGCAGGTCGTGGGAGATCGTG
>CANQGC010000061.1 GCA_947600345.1 uncultured Clostridia bacterium | reverse complement strand
CCCGGACCTGCTTAAGGGGCTTTGCCCCTTAAGAATCTCCACCAAGGAACCTGAGGTTCCTTGGATTCTCCCTGCTGGGGCTACGGCGGGGCCTGACTATTTCGCCTCTTCTTCTTCCTTTTGCTTCTCCAGCACGGCGATGGCGTAGTCCAGCGCGGGCAGGGCGCTGGCGGTGCAGTAGTTCTTGATGTTGGCAAGCTCGCGGATGACTTCTTCGATGGTCATGGCTATGCACTCCTTCCCCCGGGCGTAGATGCCCGCTTTTCATTACAATACCACAAAATGAAAAAAAACGCAATGCCGGCGGCGCGCATAATTCCCTTTCCCGAGGATGAAAAAAGCTGGTGCAAGGTGATACGAATGTGTTATAATGAATGTAGAGGTTTTTTATCGAGCCGGAGGTGAGGCGCCCGCATGCGGATTCAGGTCCTGATGGAGAACACCGCCCGCGATCCCGAGCTGGCGGCGGAGCATGGGCTCAGCCTGCTCGTGGAGACCCGGCGGCACAGGATACTCTTCGACGCCGGGCAGTCGGGCGCGTTCGCGGAGAACGCGCGGCGGATGGGCGTCGATCTGCGGGACGTGGACGTCGCCGTGCTGTCCCACGGACACTACGACCACGGCGGGGGATTGAGGCGCTTCCTGGAGCTGAACGACCGCGCGCCGGTCTACTTAAGCCGCCAGGCGTTTTTGCCGCTCTATAACGGAAGGGGCGAATACATCGGCCTGGACGAATCGCTCGAGGGCAGCGGCCGGCTCGTGCCGGTGGACGGCGAGCTGCGCATCGACGAGGAGCTTTCGCTGCACGCCTGCGAGCGGCGGGAGCGGATCGTTCCGGTGGAGAACTTTGGCCTGCGGCTCCGGCTGGGGGGCGCGCTCGTGCCCGACGACTTCCGGCACGAGCAGTACCTGCTGGTGCGGGACGGGGAGCGCAGGGTGCTGTTCAGCGGCTGCTCCCACAGGGGGATCGTCAACATCGTGAACTGGTTTGAGCCGGACGTGCTGGTGGGCGGCTTCCACTTCATGAAGCTGGACCCGGACGATCCCGGTGGCCGGGCGAAGCTGGAGGCCGCCGCGCGGGAGCTGCTGCGGCATCCGGCGATGTACTATACCGGGCACTGCACCGGGACCGGGCAATACGCGCACCTGAAGCAAATCATGGGGGACCGGCTGGAGTACCTGTTCACGGGCCGGACGGTCACGCTGTGAGCGGATGGGAACGAGCCACGCGACGCAAAGGAGGAGGCGGCCAATGAGGAAGACCTGGCGCTCGATCTCGATCGTTTTCGCCATATTGGCGCTCGCGCTGACGGGCTGCACGGGCGCAAAGGAGGGACCGGACGAACCCGCCTCGGTGACCATCACCGTCATGGGCAGGAAGAGCGACCTGGCCAAGAGCTACATGACCAGCATCTTTGAGCGGTACGAGGCGGCCACGGGGAATGTGATCGAGCCCATTCCCTTCGAGGATTCGGAGTTCGAGGCGACCGCGGCGGAGTACTTCGCGAAGGGGGATGTCCCGGACATCTTCATGCACTTCCACAACTCCGACCTGGACCGCTTCGACATCGACGGGAACTTTCTCTACCTGAACGATCAGCCATGGGTGGACGAGCTCACCGAGAGCACGCTGAACTACTGCCTGGACGAAGCGGGCAACCTGATGGGCCTGCCCTACTGGGAGAACTCCGTCTCGGGCTGCTACTACAATAAGACGATACTCGACAGCCTGGGCCTGCTGCCCGCCACCACGCAGGCGGAGTTCGACGTGCTCTGCCAGGCGCTGAATGCCACGGGCTACGTGCCCATCTGCTGGCCCGCCGACGGCTGCGGATGGATGGTGCAGTTCGCGCTGGACCCGGTCTTCGCGGACGATCCCGAGAAGCTCAGGCAAATCAACCGGAACGAGATCACCTACGCCGACATCCCCGAGGTCGCGGACATGGTGGAATGGATCGCCAACGCCGCGGGCAAGGGCTGGTTCGGCAACGACTACCTGAGCTGCGGCATCGAGGACATCAGCGCCATCATGAGCTCGGGCGAGGCGGTGATGACGTTCATCTGGGATACCTGGTTCTACACCGACCTGGCGAAGGACGGCAAGTACGGCGTGGACGACTTCGCGCTGATGCCGGCGTTTTTGAACACGGCGGATTCCGGCACCTACGAGGGCGGAAACCTCAACATGATGATGGTCAACAAGCACGGCCCACACGTGGACGCCTGCCTGGACTTCCTCTCCTTCTGCGCCACGCCGGAGAACTACAACGCCGCCTTCGAGGGCATCTCCACCGTGGATTGCTTCAAGGGCCAGACCACGAACATCGAATCGCCGATGATCACCAACGCCTCCGCGTCCGTGGCGGCGAACATCCGCGCGTCCACCTCCGCCTCCAAGGTCAAGGGCTTCAGCGCCGACGACGTGGCCGCCGCGCTGCACGGCCTCTTCACCGGGCGGACGGACGAGGCAGGCTGCATAAAGCAGATGGACGACCTTCGAATCGCGGCCGCCGCGAAGCAGGGCGTCGAGGGCTTCGCGGAGGGCCCGTGACCGCAGAATCGAAGGGCGGGGAGCGAGGCCGTGCCGGGATCCCGGCGCGGCCTCACTCCCCGTCCTCATACTTTGCGAACAGCGTGCAGATTCCCGTGCGGTGATAGAAGGCGATCAGCGCCTCCAGCTTCTCCCGCGTCGCGGAGCACTCCCCCGCCAGGCAGTCCAGGCAGAGGTAGGCTTCCGCGGCGCGGGAGATCATCTTCTTATATAGCGCGATCTCGTCGCCGGTGAGCGGCGCGCCGCAGCGCAGGCAGTGGTGGCGGGTCACGGCCTTGCGGGCGCGCAGCGGTAGACCCTGCCGCCGTGGGCGGGCACCGTGGGCGCGAAGAACTCTCGCTTAACGCCCAACGCTTCGCCGCTGAAGCAGTCCACAAAGGACAGCCCCCAGCCGGAGGCGGCGGGCAGGCCGAGCTCCCAGAAGTTGAGCGTCACGTTCGCCGCCACGTCGCTGAAGTTGAAGAAGCCCAGCGCGCAGGACCCGTCCCACAGCGGCTTCGCGAGCACGAAGGCGTCGGGGTTCGCGTAGACGGAGATCCGCTGGCAGCTCCGGCACGCCGGGTCCTGGTCGATGGCGATCAGGTGGGGATTGGTCAGCAGCGCGCGGGTCTCTTCATCCAGCGCCCGCAGGTCGCAGCCAAGGATCAGCGGCGCGCCCAGCATCGCCCAGAGCGCGAAGTGGGTGCGGTACTCCTCCGGGGTGCAGCCGCCCACGCAGGTCTCCGGGTTCACGCCCCGGCCGTTCATGCCCACCACCAGCATGTCCATGTCGTTGTAGCAGCCCGGCCCGGCGTAGCACTGGTTTTCGATCTGGGACAGGGCGATGCGCTCGATGGACGCCCAGGAATCCTGGATGTCGACGGTGGAGCGGTAGGAGACCGCGCCGGTGGAGCGAATCCAGCGGTGCACGTCCTCGGTGCCCCACTGGCAGGCCGCCAGCGCGATCTCCCGGCCGGAGCAGTCGAGCGCCATGCGCATGCGCCGGTAGAGCGCCTGGGAGGGGATGGACTCGGGCCGGTAGCAGTTGTCGTACTTCAGGTAGTCCACGCCCCAGCGGGCGAACTGCGCGGCGTCCTCGAACTCGTGCTCGAAGCTGCCGGGGTAGCCCGCGCAGGTGCGCACGCCGCAGCAGGCGTAGAGGCCGAGCTTCAGGCCCCGGGCGTGCACGTAGTCTGCCAGCGCCGCCATGCCGCCGGGAAACTTCGCGGGATCGGGCGCGAGGTTGCCCCGCGTGTCCCGCTCCTTCAGCGCCCAGCAGTCGTCGACGATCAGGTACTCGTAGCCCGCGTCCCGCAGGCCCTGCTCCACCATGGCGTCCGCCGTGGCGCGGACGAGCCCCTCGTCGATTTGATCGTAGAACGTGTTCCAGGAGTTCCAGCCCATCGGGGGCGTGGGCGCGCGAAATTCTCGTTTCATGGTGTCTCCTCACCCGGCGAAGCCTGCTTCTGCCGGCGGTATTCGGTGGGGCTGACGCCGGTGGCGTTTTTGAACAATCGGGAGAAGGTCAGCTGGTTTTCGTAGCCCACGTCGGCGGCGATCCGCCCGACGCTCAGCTGCGTGGCCGCCAGCAGCTGGCAGGCGCGCTTGATCCGGTGCTGCATCAGGTATTCCTGGGGCGAGAGGCCGGTGTACGCCTTGAACGTGGCGGTGAAGTAGCTGCGGGTGTAGCCCACGTACTCGGCCACGTCGCTGACCCGTATGGTGGCGTAGTTGTACTGGATGAAGCTCACCGCCCGGTCGATGTAGACCTGGGTGGGGTAGTCGAAGCGGCGGGCGCTCTTTCCGCTGCCGCTCTGGGTGGCCTCCAGCGCCAGCGATATGAATTCCATCAGTATGCCCCGCCTGCGCAGGTCGTAGATGAAGTTCATCTCCGGCGTCTCGTGCATCCGGCGGATCAGCTCGAAGAACGCCTTGGCCTCCACGCCCGAATCCAGGCAGTAGACGCCCTCGGTGAAGCCGATCTCCTCCGTGAGCCGCCTCGCCTCGCTGCCGTTATAAGTGACCCAGCAGTACTCCCAGGGGTCGCTCGCGTCCGCGGTGTACTGCACGACCTCGCCGTCCTTGAGTATGAACAGCTGCCCGAAGTGCGGGTGGAAGACCTGCCCGCCGGCGTAGAGCGCGCCCGTGCCGGAGAGCACCACGTGCAGGTGGTAGCCGTCGCGCGGCTCGGGGCCGTAGTTGACGCCCGGGTCGCAGCGCTCCATGCCGCAGGCGATCAGGCAGAGATCCCCGCTCTGGTTGTGGTCGTACTCCAGGCAGCGATAGTGCCGGTTCCGCTTTACGGTGTCCCTTCCCCTCATGTGCAGCACCTCCGCCTTTTGGAATTGCTCGTAACAGAAAGCATATCACAAAAAGCGCTGCGGGTCAAAGCGCTTCGCCCTGACCCGCAGATTTGCGACCGGTGCTTTATTCAGCGGCCAAGATCTGGTTCATGTTGGCGGCGATGGACTTGCAGACGTCGGCCATCGTCTCGGGGTTCTGCCAGGCGGGCACGAGGTCCGTGGTGAAGGAGCCCTCCCAGCGGGTGGTGTAGCGGGAGTAGGGGTGCATCACCAGCGTGCCGCTCTCCTCGACCTCCAGGAAGGGGGAGATGTCCATGCCCTCGAAGGCGCCGGTGAAGGCGTCGGAGCAGCCCTTGTAGGCGGCCATCGTCACGCCCAGTTCAGACTGGCGCAGCTGGCCCTGCTGGGAGGCGAAGTAGGAGATCAGGTCGTAGCAGGCGTCGGGGTTCTCCGCCTTGGCGTCGATGGCCCAGCCCAGGCCGTTGTACAGCGACACGCGCTCGCCCTCATCGCAGGCACCGTTGCCGTTGGCGTCGTAGTAGGGGATCTGCGCCCAGGCGTAGTCGCCGGACTTCTCGTTCTGGTAGAAGGTGTTGACCATCCAGGAGCCCTGCATCATCATGGCCACGACGTCGCTCTGGAACAGCACGTCCGGGTCGGTGGTGGACATGATGTTCTGGTCGGGCATGTAGGGGAACAGGTTCTCGGCCAGCCAGGTCATCGCGGCCAGCGTGCGCTCGTCGTCCATGCCGGAGGTCTTCTTGTCGTCGCTGATGAGCTTGCCGCCGAAGCCGTAGATCAGGTTGTACCAGCCGTCCTGGCCGTCGTTGGTGTTCATCGCGGTGCCGTAGACGCCATCGGCGGCGCCGGCCTCGGTGATGGCCTTCGCGGCGGCGGAGTAGTCCTCCCAATCCCAATCGTCGTTGGGATAGTCCACGCCGTACTTGTCGAACAGCGCCTTGTTGTAGAGCACGGCGATGGTGTCGTGATCCTTCGGCAGCGCGAACTGGTGGCCGTCGTAGTTGTACAGCCCAACGATGCCCTCGTAGTAGTTGTTCAGGTCGATCTTGTCATCCTTGGCGATGTAGTCGTCCAGGTTGAGCAGCATGTTCGCGCCCATGTACTTCTGGGCCTCGTTGATGTGCATCCAGAACACGTCGGGCAGGTTGCCGCCGGTGGCGCCGGCCTCGAGCAGCGTCCAGTAGGCGTCCCAGGCCACGACCTCGATGCGCACCGGGATGCCGGACTGGGCCGTCCACTCGTCGGCGATCTGCTGCAGGCCCGCAAGCTGGTTGTTGTCCCAGATGTTGACCACGATGGTGTCCGCGGATTCCGCGCTCGCCGCGGCCGCCAGGCCGAGGGTCAGCACGAGTGCCAGGATCAGAGAGAGGAGCTTCTTTGCGTTCACGATGATTCCTTCCTTTCGTTCTTCAGGCTGTATGGTTGGTCCGCACGCCATTCTCGATGCCTCTATTATATCTTCCGCGCGGCGGGGACGCCATAGCGGGACGTTCTGATTATATAGCAAAATGTTCTGTGGAGGCGCGCCGCGCCCTGTGCTCCGCGGCGGCGGCGGGTTCTCCGTTTGTTCCGATTACCGGCGAAATGCGAACAATTCCTACCTATTATTTACCTATACTTGACAAATGCAACCGCGTATGCTAACATAGGAGGGAAAAGAGGACGACGGGAGGTTTGTTCCGAATGGCGGATATGGAGAAGCTCCTCGCGCAGGTGCGCCAGAGGCAGGCGGAGCGGATCGCGGATTACGAGCGGCGGACCTACTTCGCCGGGGAGGCGGTCGAGATTCCCCGGGAGGGAGCGCTGCCGGTTCGCTTCTATGTGCACCGGCCGAAGGCGGCGCCCGAAGGGCCGATGAAGGTATTCTTCAATCTGCACGGCGGCGGCTTCATCGAGGGCGACGCGGTGTGGATGGGCACGTTCTGCCAGAAGCTGGCGGACCGGCTGGGCATACTGGCCGTGAACGTGAACTACCGGCTGTCGCCGGACTTCCTCTATCCCTACCAGTGCCTGGAGATCGACGCGATCTACGACTGGCTGAAGGCGAACGCGCGGGAGCTGAACGTGGATGTCGCCCACTGCGGCATCGGCGGCTTCAGCGCCGGGGCGACCATCGCGCTCAACAGCGTGGTGCGCTGGCTGGAGGCGGGACAGAGGCGCTACACCTGCTGCGTGCTGGGCTACCCGATGGTCAGCGCCGATCCGAGCGACAACGACGCGGACAGCCCCTATCCCGCCGCCGACGAGCTGATGATGCGCGCGATCACCTACTACTTCAACGGCCAGGGGGACAAGCCGGAGTGCTCGGCCCTTCGCGCGGACGAGGCGCTGCTGGCGAAGTTCCCGGGCGTGGTGGAGATCACCTGCGGCAAGGATTCGCTGGGCCCGGAGGGCAGGCGGTTCGCCGCGAAGCTCGCCGCCGCCGGCGTCCGGCTGGACTACGCCAACTTCGAGGACGCGCTGCACGGCTTCATCGAAGTCAACCGCGACGACTTCGACCCGGGCGATCCCCGCAGAACCCCCGAGCAGGAGGCGCTCAACGCCGCCGCCGAGGAATTCATCATCCGTGGTTTGGCCTCGATACTGTAGTACCGGAGACACCCGGCGCCCCGATCGAGGATCAAATAAAAAAAAGAGGGAGGAAATTCATCATGAAGAAACTGCTTGCCATCGTACTATGCGCCATGATGCTGCTGTCCGTTGTGGCAGTGGCGGAGGAAACCCCGTACAAGATCGGCTTTGCCAACATCGGCGAGGCCGTGGAGCTCCAGGTCACCGTCAAGGAGAGCCTGCAGCGCGCCGCCGAGGAGAACGGCGTCGAGCTCGTCTACATGAACAACAACATGGACGGCGCCACCGCCGTGCAGAACGCCGACAACATGGTCCAGCAGGAGATCGACGGCATGATCGAGTTCAACATCGACGAGTCCGTCGGCCCGACCATCAAGGGCATCATGGACGACGCGGGCATCCCGATGATCGCCGTGGATATCGCCATCGACGGCTGCACCTTCTTCGGCGCGAACAACGAGGTCGCCGGTCAGGTCGGCGGCCGCCGCCTGGGCGAGGTCGCCCAGGAGCGCTGGGGCGAGGAGCCGGACATCCTGCTGCTGGTCTACGACTCCACCTCCGGCGAATCCCCGATGAAGCGCGTGACCTGCATGCCCGACGGCCTGCGCGAGACCTTCCCGGACTTCTCCGAGGACAAGGTGTTCATGGTCGACGCCGGCGTGGATGCCGCCACCGCCCAGAAGGCCGTTTCTGACTTCCTGACCGCCCATCCGGACGAGCACAAGATCGCCATCGGCTGCTATCATGACATCGCCGCCACCTCCACGCTGGCCGCCATCGAGACCGCGGGCCGCGAGTCCGAGTGCATCATGGTGTCCGAGAACGAGTACGGCTATCTGGACTACCTGAAGGCCAACCCCGAGGCCCCCGAGAATGAGTGCTGGGTCGGCGGCGTCGCCTTCTTCTTCACCCAGTACGGCGACTACCTGATCCCGGCCATGATCAGCGTGCTCAACGGCGAGGACATCGGCGATGCCTTCTACGTCAATCACGAGATCATCACCCGCGACAACGCCGAGACCTACTTCGCCGACTACCTGGCCGGCTGAGCCGCGCCATCCGCGTAAAAACGTATCCTGCGGAGGAATCTCCTCCGCAGGATATTTCGAAGAAGGGGAAGTATGGAGACAAAAGTCATCCTCGAAATGGAAAACATCACCAAGCAGTTCCCCGGCGTGAAGGCGCTCAGCGGCGTCTCGCTGACCGTTCACGAGGGGGAGGTGCTGGCGCTGCTGGGGGAGAACGGCGCGGGCAAGTCCACGCTGATCAAGATCATCGCCGGCGTGCAGCCCCAGGATTCGGGCACGATGATCTTCGACGGCCAGGAGCGCCACTTCACCGACCCCATGCAGGCGAAGCGCGCGGGCGTGTCCGTGGTCTACCAGGAGCTGACGAACGTGCCGCTGCTGACCGTGGCGGAGAACATGTTCATCAACCAGTACGGCGATAAGAACCGCGTGCTCAACTGGAAGAAGATGTACGCCGAAGCCCGGGAGATACTGCAAAACGCCGGGCTGGACATCGACGTAAAGAAGCTCATCTCCGACTGCAACATCGCCGAGAAGCAGCAGCTGGAGATCGCCCGGGCCGTCTACGAAAACGCGAAGCTGCTGATCCTGGACGAACCCACCTCGGCGCTCAACACCAGGGAGATCGCCCAGCTGCTCGATACCATCAAGCGCCTCAAGGCTCAGGGCATGGCCGTGATCCTCATCACCCACAAGATGGATGAAATCTTCCCGGTGGCCGACAGCGTGATGGTGCTGCGCGACGGCGTGACCGTCGCCAGCAAGCCCATCGGCGAGGCCACCGAGGACGAGCTCATCAGCCTGATGGTGGGCCGGGAGATCAAAAACATGTATCCCCCCAAGGGCGAGGTCGGCGGCGAGGTGATCCTCCGGGCCGAGGGCCTGACGAACGCCAGCATCCGCGACGTGCGCTTCGAGCTTCGCAGGGGCGAGATCCTCGGCGTCTACGGCCTGATGGGCTCCGGGCACCTGGAGCTGGGCAAGACGCTGTTCGGCTGCTTCCCCAAGACCGCGGGCCACGTGGAGCTGGAGGGAAGGGAGCTGCGGCTCACCAGCCCCAAGGCCTGCATCGAGCGCGGCGTGGCCTTCCTGCCCGGCGAGCGCAAGGACGAGGGCATCGTGCAGATCCAGACGGTGGCCGTCAACATGATGATCCCCAGCTACGAGAAGCCAGGCAGCCCGAAGCGCATCGACGCCAGGCGCGAGCGCCAGGTCGCGAATAAGTGGATCGAGAAGCTGGCCATCAAGACCAACTCCCACCAGACCATCGTGGAGACGCTCTCCGGCGGCAACCAGCAGAAGGTGATCCTGGGCAAGTGGCTGGAGATCCAGCCCAAGGTCATCATACTCAACGAGCCCACGCGGGGCATCGACGTGGGCGCCAAGGTGGAGATCTATAAGATCCTCAAGGACATGTGCCGGGACGGCGTATCGGTCATCATGATCACCTCGGAGATGCCGGAGCTCATCGGCATGGCGGACCGGGCGCTGGTGATGCACGAGGGCGCGCTTCAGTGCGTACTGCAGCGGGACGAGCTCACGGAGAATCGAATTATGAGCGCCGCGATAGGAGGAACGGGCAATGAGTGAGAATCGGAAATCGGCTTGGGGGCGCATCAAGTCCTTCGACTACCTGCCCCTGATATTGGCGTTCGCGATCATCATCGCGTTCTTCGGGATCACCACGAACCACTTCTTCGCGCTGCGCAACTTCATGAACATACTGCTCTACGCGGCGAACGTGGGAATCCTCTCCTGCACGATGACGCTGATCCTGGTGTCGGGCAACATCGATTTGTCGGTGGGCTCGGTCATCGCGCTGGGCGGCATCGTGATGGGCACATGCCTGAACAACGGCCTGCCCACGGCGGTGGCGATCCTGATTTGCCTGCTGGCCTGCATGCTGACCGGCCTCTACAACGCCATCATGATCACCCGGGTGCACGTGAACGCCTTCATCACCACGCTGGCGGGCATGCAGATCTTCCGCGGCGTGGCCTACATCATCACCAACGGCAAGTCGATCACGATCACGAACGAGGCCATCAAGTTCATCGGCCGCGGCTACCTGGGCCCGATCCCGAACGCGGTCATCATCATGCTGGCACTGGTGGTGCTGTTCACATGGATCGCCAGGAGCACGGTATTCGGCAGGCGCATCTACGTCATCGGCGGCAGCTCGAACGTGGCGTTTCTGTCGGGCATCGACGTGAGCAAGAACCTGTCGCTGCTGTTCATACTCAACGGCCTGCTCTGCGGCGTGACGACGGTGGTCTACTGCTCGCAGCTGGGCGCGGCGATGCCGCAGAACGCGACGGGCATGGAATTCGACGTGATCACGGCGGTGGTGCTGGGCGGCACGAGCATGTCGGGCGGCAAGGGCACGATCGTAGGCTCGATCATCGGCGCGCTGCTGATCGGTACGCTGAACAACGGCATGGTGATGATGAACATCCAGTCCTACTGGCAGGACGTCATCGGCGGCATCGTGCTGGTCATCGCGGTGATCTTCGACATCATCAAGAACCGCAAGTAAAGAAGTAAAACCCCCGCCCAAAGCGCGGCAGCAAAAGGGAGAATCCAAGGAACCTCAGGTTCCTTGGCAGGAATTCTTAAGGGACAGAGTCCCTTAAGCAGGTCCGGGCAGCGCCCGGAACGGGTCTGGGCAGAGCCCAGCGTAACCCCAGCGGCCCGCGGTATCCAATCAATGATTCGGCCATGTGAACCAACGCCCCGCCGCAACCATACCGCGGGCCGCCGGCGGCGCGCCTTTTATGAGGGGAAGCAAAGCTTCCCCGATTTAAAAGTAGCCGCCACTAACTCTCGTAACCCCTTCCGACCCCCAGACAGGCCCCTCTATCAAAAGGGCATCCCCCCGCAAACAAGCACAGGGAGATGCCCTTTTCATACTATAATAAAGCCATAACAAAGCCTCAAACCGCCCGCACAATCGCAATCACGGAATTGATCACCACCACCGTCAGCACCGCGCAGAGCAGCTCCGGCGTAGGGAAGCCCGGCACCAGCCGCGCGCTCAGGTAGATCAGACCCAGGTCGATGGCCGCGCCGGATAGCCCCAGGGTCAGACAGCCCAGCGGCGCGGAGAACAGCCGCAATAGCGGCCGCAGCAACAGGTGGAACGCGCCCAGAATCGCACCCACCAGGAAGTAGGGCCGCGCGGCGGGGCCCGTCAGCTCCGGCGCGCCGTAGATCAGGCCCGGCACCGTCGGCACCGCCAGCGCGCAGGTCAGAAGGGTCAGCACGGGGCGGGATGGCCGCGTTCGTCCGCTCATGGGTTCACCTCCAGCAAGCAAAGGGTGAGGGATTGCATGCGACGCTCAGCGCGGGGGCCGCGGGGCCGGGACGTCCGTCCACGCACCCGCGTCCGCAGCCGCGCCGGTCTCCGCGTCGAACAGCGCCCACGCGCCCTCGCGCGGCGGCCGAGAGGCGAAGCGGAGCGCCTCGTGCCGGGTGGGATGCTCCAGCACCAGCCGGTAGGCCCACAGCGCGATCTGCCGCCCGGGCGCGCCGTGGCCGTAGCGCATGTCGCCCCAGAGCGGATGCCCGGCGTTCGCGTGCTGCACGCGAATCTGGTGGGCGCGGCCGGTGAAGAGCTGCACGTCCGCCAGCGTCAGGCCGCCCCGATGGGCGAGCGGCCGGGAGATCAGCCGCGCCTCCTTCGCGCCGGGCGCGCCGGGATCGGCGACGGACACCATGCCCGTGCGGCCGTCCTTGCGCAGCCAGTCGGTCAGGGCCAAGGGTTCGTCAAACTCGCCCTCGACCACGGCGAGGTAGCGCCGGTCCTGGGCGTGCGTCCGGAACGCCTCGCTCAGCCGCGATGCCGCCTTGGACGTCCGGGCAAACACCATCACGCCGCCCACAGGCCGGTCGAGCCGGTGCACCAGCCCCAGGTACACCGCCCCAGGCTTGGCGTACTTTTCCCCGATGTAGCCCTTCAGTATGTTCAGCAGGTCGGCGTCCCCCGAGCGGTCGGCCTGGACGGGCAGGTTGGCGGGCTTTATCACTACCAGCAGGTGGTTGTCCTCGTAGAGCACGGGAATCTCAAACGATCCCGCCCGGACGGTCTCCATGCTTATAAACCGCCTTTCTGCGAAAGGCACCGAAGGGGTTATGAAACGGTGCGCAATCGCGAGTCGAGAAGT
>CANQGC010000060.1 GCA_947600345.1 uncultured Clostridia bacterium | reverse complement strand
GTGGCCTTAAAACTCCGCGTCGGTGGTCCTAAAACTCCGTGCAAATGGCCCTACCGCCCCGGAATTTGCAATGAGATCAGCGATCTGAGCGGACTAGATGGACTGACGAGTCTAACTACATTAAGCTTGGGTAATAATGAGATCAGCAACCTCAGCGTGCTGAGCGGACTGACGAATCTAACAAAATTAAGCTTGGTTGGTAATAAGATCAGCGACATCAGTGGGCTGAGCGGACTGACGAATTTGGAGGATTTGGATTTGAGCGACAGCGGCATCAGCGACATCGATGCATTGTGCGAACTGACAAATCTGAAAAATTTGGATTTGCGCGACAACATGATCCGGGACATCGGTGCATTGAGCGCACTGACAAGCCTGCAAGATTTGGATTTGGGGGACAACATGATCCGGGACATCGGCGCATTGAGCGGACTGACGAATTTGGAAGATTTGGATTTGGGTGACAACATGATCCGGGACATCAGCGCATTGAGCGGACTGACAAAGCTGCAACGATTGAGGCTGTGCGACAACAAGATCAGCGATATGAGCGCGTTGAGTGGGTTGACAAATCTGGAATGGCTGGATTTGGTCGACAATAAGATCAGCGATTTCAGCGCGTTGAGCGGGTTGATAAATCTGTCAACGTTATATCTTACCGACTACATATCTAATAGCATCTCTTCATAGAGAACTTGCGCAGTGAGCAGTGATGCCTCCGCAGCAAGCGAGCGCCCGCCAAACGGCGGGCGCTCGTCTCATGCCTGTTCTTCTCCAGGTAGCGGTGGGGCGAACCTTTGGGCCTGGATGCGGGATTCCACGTAGGGGCGGAAGAGGCGGGCGGCCTCCGGCCAGTCGGGATGGCCGGGGAGGAGCTTGACCTGGTCGTAGCGGGTGCGGGGGAGCTTGAGCATGATCCGCCGCGCGCCGTTGCTGATCTTCGGAGCGTCGCTCATGCAGCGCAGGCAGACGCAGCCGCTGCGCAGGGCGTCGAAGCGGGCGTCGCCGTCGATGGGCCGGCCGCAGATCTGGCAGGCGTCCACCCGGGGCGCGTAGCCCAACTGGGCCATCAGGTGCATCTCGAAGGCCATCGTCAACAGCTCCGGCGGAAGCTCCGAGTAGTTCAGGTGCGCCAGCGCGCGCAGCGAGATCAGGAACAAGTCCGGCATCGGCACGTCCGACATCACCGCGGCGTCCAGGAGCTTGAGCCAGTAGGCCCCGTGCACCAGGCGGTCGTAGTCGGTGCGCAGCTCATAGAAGCTCTCCGAAATCTGGCACTGCTCCACGGCGAAGCGCTCGCCCCGCTGGAAGAGCTGAAACTCGCCGCTGACGAAGGGCTCGCAGCAGTTGAGCAGCGGCGACTTCGGCCTGCGGCAGCCCCGGGCGATGGCGTCGATCCGGCCGTAGGCGGGGGTGAAGAGCGTGACCATGCGGTCGCTGTCGGAGTAGTCCGAGCGCCGCAGCACCAGCGCGTGGGTGGACAGGGCGGGCATCGCCTACTCCTCGTAGCCCAGCGCGCGCAGGTCGCCCGCGCGGTTGCGCCAGTCCAGGCGAACCTTCACCCAGAGCTGGAGCATCACCTTCGTGCCCAGCAGCCGCTCGATGTCCACCCGCGCCTCACTGCCGATGGTGCGCAGCATCGCGCCGTGCTTGCCGATGATGATCGACTTGTGGGACTCCTTCTCGCAGTAGACGTTGGCGTGGATCTCGGTCAGCTTGTCGCTCATCTTCCTGATGGAGAGCATCTCCACGCCCACGCCGTGGGGGATCTCGTCGCGCAGGTTGTTCAGCGCCTTCTCCCGGATGATCTCGGCGCACATCACGCGCTCGGGCTGGTCGGTGATCATGTCGTCGGGGAAGTACTTGGGCCCCTCGGGCATGGCCTCGATCAGCTTGTCCCGCAGAAGCTCGATGTTCTCCCCGGTGCGGGCGGAGACGGAGAAGATCTGGTCGAACTGAAACTCGTTCAGCCCGGCCAGCTGGGGCATCAGCTTCTCCGGCGGCACGATGTCGATCTTGTTGACGGCCAGGAAGCGCGGGCAGTTCATCCGCTGGATGTCCTCCAGCACGGCCCGATCACCGCCGCCGATGCGCTGGGCGTCCACCACGGCCAGCACCGCGTCCACGCCCTCCCGGGCGTCCTCGGCGCTCTTCATCATGAACTCGCCCAGCTTCGTGCGGGGCTTGTGCAGGCCGGGGGTGTCCACGAACACGAGCTGCCAGTCGTCCCCGGTGGCGACGCCCAGCAGCTTGTTGCGCGTGGTCTGGGGATGGTTGGACACGATGGCGATCTTCTCGCCCACGATGCGGTTCATGATGCTGGACTTTCCCACGTTCGGGCGGCCCAGGATCGCCACGAAGCCCGAGCGGAACTTCTTTTCCGATTTGTTATTGTTGCTGTTGTTGTTCGGCAAGTTGCTTGCTCCTTTGCGGTTTGGTGAATGGCGTCACTTCGCCAGGTGGTGCAGCACGTCCTCGGGCCCGAAGGATTCGGGCAGGAGTTCGCCCAGGGTCTTGATCGTGAAGTCTCCGCCCACGGGGCCGACGATCACCGGCATGTCCAGGTTCACGGCGAACTCGCGCAGCACCTGGCGGCAGATGCCGCAGGGCCAGGCGGCCTCGTCGGCGGCGATGGCGATGGCGGCGAACCTGCGCGCGCCCGCGACGACGGCGGCCCCGGCGGCGCAGCGCTCGGCGCAGATCGTCGCGCCCAGCGAGGCGTTCTCGAAGTTGCAGCCCAGGAAGGTGCGGCCGTCCTCGGCCAGTATGCAGGCGCCCACGTGGAAGTTGGAGTAGGGGGCGTAGGAGCTCTTGTGCGCCTCGCACGCCCGGTCAAACAGCTCTCGATTGGTCACGTCGATTCCTCCCTTCGGTTCCCGCCAGAGGCGCAGCCTGGACATGGCGCGCTTCTCCATGGCGCGCATGGTGCGCTTGTCCTCCTCGGTCATGTGGTCGTAGCCCATCAGGTGAAAGGCGGAGTGGGCGGTCAGGTATCCCAACTCCCGCTTCACCGAGTGCCCGAGCTCCGCCGCCTGCTCCCGGGCGCGCCGGATGTTGAGCGCGCAGTCGCCCAGGTTGACCGCGCCCAGGTAGGGGTCGTAGGCCCGGCGCAATCGCCTGGGGTCGTTCCCGGCCGTGGTTCCGGCGGGATAGCGCAGGGTGGGGAAGGAGAGCACGTCGGTGCTGGCATCCACGCCGCGCATCGCCCGGTTCAGTTCGCGGATGGCCTCCGCGTCCACCACGCGCACGGCGAAGCACGCGCCGGGCACGCCCTCCAGCTCCGTGCAGGCGTCCGCGACTTCGGAGAGGAAGGATTCCAGGCCCTCGGGCATCTCCTCCGAGACCTCCCACTGCAGCTCAATCGGCATCTTCGTCCTCCGTCTCCGGAACGTAGCTTTCGGAGGCGTCCTCGCCTGCGGGTTCCGCCGGAGTCGCCTCGCCGGAATCCTGGGCGGGATTCCCGGCTTCCGCTCCGGCCTGGCCGCCCGCGGCGTTTGGCTTGCCGCTCGCGTCCGGCTTATCCGACCCGGCGGGCTCCCCGGCCTGGGGCTTGTCCTCGGCGCTCACGGCCTCGCCCTGCCTGGGGGGCGCCTGCACGTCGGGGTACTCGATGCGCTCGTGGAACACGCCGGTGAGCACCGTGCAGAAGGTGGATACGATGCGGTCCAGATCCTTGAAGGTCAGCGGAGCCTCGTTGAGCTGGCCGTCGGCGAGCTTCTCGCGGATCAGCTTGCGGATCAGCTGCTCCATGCGCTCCGGGCTGGGGTTGCTGAGCGTGCGCGTGGCGGCCTCGATGGTGTCGGCCAGCATGACCACCGCGGCCTCCTTGGTGCGCGGGCGCGGGCCCTCGTAGCGGAAGGAGGAGGCGTCCACGTCGTCGCCGTAGAGCTTGCTCGCCTTGTCGTAGAAGTAGATCGCCACGCCGTCGCCGTGGTGCTGGCGGATGATGTCTACCACCTCGGGCGGGAGCTTCTCCTTCTGCGCCATCTGCGCGCCGTCGCGGGGATGGGCGGTGAGGATCGCGGCGGAGACCCGGGGATCGGCCCGGTCGTGGGGATTGTCGGCGCCGATCTGGTTCTCCTTGAAGTACATGGGGCGCTTGAGCTTGCCCACGTCGTGGTAGTAGGCGCCCACGCGGGCGAGCAGGCCGTTGCCGCCCACCGCCTCGGCGGCAGCCTCGGCCAGGTTGGCGACGATGATCGAGTGGTGATAGGTGCCGGAGGCCTCCATCAGCAATCGGCGCAACAGCGGCTGGTTGGGATTGGAGAGCTCGATGAGCTTGGCGTTCGTGGCCAGGTTGAACAGCCACTCCAGCAGCGCCTGCAGGCCGATGGCCAGTACCGCGCTGAACACGCCGCCGCCCATGGCCCACAGCGCGCTCATCGCGGCCTCGCGCAGATTGGTGCTGGCGACCAGGCCCACGGCCAGCGTCAGCAGGAAGTTGCACATCGCCACCGCGAAGCCCGCCAGCAGCACGCCCGAGCGCAGCTGCTTGCGCGAGAGCACCAGGCCCGCCACCGGCCCGGCGGCGAAGGCGATCAGCATGATGGCGAACATCTGCATCGAGAACAGCCCGTCCGCCGAGACCAGCAGGGATACGATGAAGCTCAGCGCCGCGTTGACGAACAGCGCCGTCTTCGCGCCCAGCAGCGTGGTGATCAGCATCGCCGCCAGCGCGACCGGCATCAGGTAGGAATTCACGCCGCGCACCAGCAGCGATATGGCGACCTCGAGCACGAGGATCAGGCACAGCAGCAACAGCTTGCGCGCGTCCTTCAGGATTCCCGGGCTCAGCAGCCGCAAAAATACGCAGATCAGCGCGCACAGCGCCAGCACCAGCAGCGCCAGGCCGCCCAGCAGCGGCAGGTCCACCGTGTTGCTCTTGAGCAGGCCGAGGCTGTCGATCATCTGGTACTGGGCCTCGGTCACGATCTCGCCCTCGCGCACGATGACCTCGCGCTTGACCAGCATCTCCGGCTCCACGGCGTCGCGGGCCTTCTGGCGGTTCTCCTCGGTGATCTCGGTGTCGATCAGCATGTTGGGCTGGATGGTGGCGCGGATCAGCTCGGCGAAGGCGGCGACGGCCCCGGAAGGATAGTTCTCCGCCAGCAGATCGCGGCTGATGCGGGTGACGGCGGCGCTCTCCTGGCCCTCGGGCAGCGTGGAGTTGAGCGTGTCGCGCACCCCCGCCGCGCAGGCGTCGGAGAGCGCGCTCAGTTCCTCCCCGCTGGCGTCGAACAGCCCGGCGAGCATGTCCTGGGTCAGCTCCACCGGCGAGCGGCGGTTGAAGGCGGAGAGCGTCTCCTCGGTGATCTCGCCCCCGCTGTCCGCCAGGAACTCCTCGCGCAGCCCCAGCAGCAGCTGGGTCTGGTTGCCCAGATCCTCCAGCACCTGGGCGTTGACGCTGTGGTCGGCGCTCTTGTAGCTGGGCTCCACCGCGTCGGCGGCGGCCTGGCGCTTGGCCTCGGTGGTCACCGTGTCCTCCACGTCCTTGGGGGCGTAGATGGTGATGGTCGCGGGCTGGCCCACGTGCAGATCGTACTGCTCCGGCGCGATGCTGAAGTAGATCAGCGCGAACAGCAGTATCACCGTCGCGCCGCAGATCAGCCCGCAGCGCAGCAGCGCGCTCAGGCGGCCGCCCTTCTTTTCCACACGCTTGTTCATGGATGTTCACATCCCCTTCATTCCACTAAGCCCGGTGCGGCGCGCTCCTCCGGTCGCTGCGCTGGGCGTACTTCTCGTAGGCGCGGACGATGGCCTGCACCAGCTCGTGGCGCACCACGTCGCGATGGGTGAGCCGCACGATGCCGATGTCCTCCACGCCCTTGAGCACCTCGAGCGCCTCCACCAGGCCGCTCTTCTTGCCCAGGGGCAGGTCGATCTGCGTCACGTCGCCGGTGATGACCATCTTGGAGCCCATGCCCATGCGGGTCAGGAACATCTTCATCTGCTCGGAGGTGGTGTTCTGGGCCTCGTCCAGTATGATGAAGGCGTCGTTGAGCGTCCGGCCGCGCATGTAGGCCAGCGGCGCCACCTCGATGGCCCCGCGCTCCACCAGCCGCTGGTAGGCCTCGAGCCCCAGCATCTCGTGCAGCGCGTCGTAGAGCGGGCGCAGATAGGGGTCCACCTTCTGCGCAAGATCCCCGGGCAAAAAGCCCAGCTTCTCGCCGGCCTCCACCGCCGGGCGGGTCAGTATGATGCGCTCGATCTCCTTGTTCTTCATGGCCACCACGGCCATCGCGATGGCCAGGTAGGTCTTGCCCGTGCCGGCCGGGCCCACGGCGAAGGTGCAGGTGTTGCCCTTGATGGCGTCCACGTAGGCCTTCTGGCCCAGCGTCTTGCACTTGACCTGGCGGCCCCGGCTGGTGATGGCGATCACGTCGCGCATGATCTCGCCGATGCGGTCGGCGTTGCCCTCCTCGGCGAGCCCGATGGCGTAGCGGATGCGCGTGCGGTCCACGACCTCGCCCCGGCGGATGATCTCGCTCATCTTCTCCAGCGTGAGCTTTGCGAGCTCCACCTTGTCGGAATCGCCCGTCAGCGTGATCTCGCCGCTTCCGGCCTGGATGTCCACGCCCAGCTCCTCCCGGAACAGCGCGATGTTCTCCTCCCGCAGACCGAACAGCCCGATGAACTCCTCCGGGGATTCGATGGGCATCCGGATCGCGGCTTCATGTATCCGATTCTCCAAATCTCAATTGACCTCCTGATTCAATGCGTCGCGCGTGACGGCGATGTTCGCGGCGATTTCGCAAACCGCGCGCACGCGCAGTACGTCTCCTTCCGTCTCGCAGTCCGTCCACGTGGAGCGCAGCGTCCAGTCCATGCCGCCGGCGGCGAGCTTCGCCCGGGCCTCGGCCAGGGCCAGTGCGCGCAGGCGGGCCTCCAGCGCTCCCGGATCGGCCTCCACCCGCACGGGCGCGGTCTCCCAGTGGATGACCCTGCGCACCTCCAGCGGCAGGAACAGCCCGCCCACGGGCAGTATCTCCAGCTCCGCCTCCTCCGAGGCGTAGCCCGCGCACTCGCTCAGCGGCAGCGAGAGGCCCAGCAGCTGGAGCGCGCTCTCCGCCTCGCACCGGCCGGTGCGGCGAAGCGCCGCGCCGGTGAGCGCGCCCTCGGCGCTGCCCTCGCACCAGCTCCGGGCGATCACCTCGCCGGAGGCGCCCACGGGCGCGGTCTCCTCCCTGGTGCGCGCCTCCTCGCCGCGGATCAGCAGCTGACCGCGGCGCACGGTGTCACCGGGCTTCACGGCGGCGTGCCCGGCGTGGACGGTGATGGACTCCACCACGCCGTCCCGGGCGGCCACCAGGTCCCGGGCGTAGTTCAGATCGTAGACCTGCGGCGCGGGCACCTCCGGGGAGGCCTCCACCAGCAGCCGCACGCCCTGGCGGCGCACGCCCACGAAGCTGTAGTCCCCGGCTCCGGCCAGCAGCTCGCTCTGCAATAGCTCCGCGTCCACCGCCGAAACCGGCATGCCCACGCGCACGCCGTGCTCCTCCAGGCAATCGCGTATGGCGCGCTCGCTGCCGAGCTGGGGCGCGGGCCCGGTGAAGCGCACGTCCACCAGCCAGAGCCTGCTCAGGAACAGCGCACAGATCGCGGCGCAGAGCAGCGCGCCCAGGCCGAGCGTCCAGCGCGCGCGGAGCTTGTCCCGCATGGCGGCGAAGCCGCCCCGGCGCAGCACACGGCAGTCGAGCCAGTACTTCTCGCAGAGCGCGCGCACGATGTCCGCGCTGCGCGCGTCGGCGTCCAGCTGGATCGACCGGGGGCCGAGCCTTTGTATCCGGGCGAAGCTTGCGCCGTCGTTCAGCGCGCGCTGGATCAGCCGCTCCAGCAGCGAGCCCTCCACGCGCAGGCGGACGTCACGATTCATGCGCCGCCTCCGCGCCGGGGAGCCGCACGTCCCGGATCTCGCCCTCGATCACCAGCGCGTCCCGGCGCACCTGATTGAGCGACAGGCATTCGCCGGTCACCTCGACGCTTCCGCAGCGCGTGCCCAGCACGATGCGCTCCGCGCTGAATTCCAGTATGCCGCGATAGTTCTCCACCAGCAGCGAGCGGTTGCCGATGGAGGTGATGCGCGCGGTCCTCCCGGACAGATCGCACAGCCACTCCAAAGCGGGCGCGCTTGCGCCGCTACGGCGCCTGGCCCTGACGGACTTCATTCGATCACCCCCGCGATCCATGCTGGTTCACGATATGCGCGGCGCGCGCCGTTCCGAACCTCCGCGCCGAGGGTGCGATGAAAATTAGCCAACTATATTATACACGAACTGTGGGTATAAATGCAAGATGGGAAGAAAATATGTGCAGGGGATTTGGGGCCCCTTGCAACCCCTGGGTTGCGCCTCACGGCGGCAAGGGCCGCTTGCCAGCGGCGTGGACGCCTCACGGCGTGGGTTTTGCGCCTCACGGCGATGCCGCCGCTTTGCGGCGGCAAGGGGTTCGGAATCCCCACTGGGGATTCCCTTCAGCGGCGGCGCTGCGCGCCGTCGCTGCTGCCTCACGGCAGGGGCGCCTCCCGGCGGGCCAAGGAGAGATGGGGGACGTCAAGCGTCCCCCGTTCCCTCCTTGGATTCTCCCCTCCCTCTCCTGACCAGGGCTGCGGCCCTGGACCCGGGGTTGGCGTTGTTCTTCTTGCGGAGCGTTCGGTTATCGGGCCGACAATACCGGCCCTCTGTAGCCTTTGGTTTTTGGGTTACGGGAGAACGAAGAACGAAGAACGGGGGTTGCGCCTCCGCTTTGCTTCGGCAGGGCTGCGCCCTGGAATCTGCTGGTTCGTCCTTGGGGTTGGGTGTGGAGGGAAAATGATAGAGGCGGGATTGCGGAATTTGCATTGGGTATGTATAATGGAGCTCGGAGGGGTGTTGTATGCGGTTTGGGGAGTTGGAATTGCCTTTGGGGGCTGGGCTTTCGCCGATGGCGGGGGTGACGGATGCGGCGATGCGGCTGCTCTGCCGGGAGCAGGGGGCGGCTTGGAGCGTCAGTGAGATGCTGTCGGCGAAGGGGTGGATTTACTCGCAGGGCAGGAACCGGGAGTCGCGGGAGCTTTTGACGCGGCTGCCGGGGGAGGGCGTCGCGGGGTTGCAGCTCTTCGGGCGGGAGCCGGAGCTGATGGCCGCGGCGGCGCGGGAGCTGGTGGAGTTCGGGTTTGAGTTCTTCGATCTGAACTTCGGTTGCCCCGCGCCGAAGATCACCGGCAACGGCGAGGGCAGCGCGCTGATGCGGGAGCCGGAGTTGATCGGGCGCATCGTCCGGGCGATGGCGGACGCCACGGGGCTTCCCGTGACCGTCAAGATTCGCGCGGGATGGGACGAATCCTCCGTCAACGCCGTGGAGGTCGCGGAGGTCTGCGAGCAGTCGGGCGCGGCGGCCATCGCGGTGCACGGCCGCACGCGAACCCAGCAGTACGCCGGGCGGGCGGACTGGGGGATCATCCGGGCGGTCAAGCGGAGCGTATCGGTGCCGGTGATCGGCAACGGCGACGTGAAGTCCGGCGCGGACGCCCTGCGGATGCTGGACGAGACCGGCTGCGACGGCGTGCTGGTGGGCCGGGCTGCCCAGGGCAACCCCTGGATCTTCCGGGAGATTCGCGCGGCGCTGGCGGGGGAGGAGGCCTGCCCCCCGACCAACGCCGAGCGCATCGCCATGATCCTGCGCCACTTCGAGCTGGAGCTCCAGCTCCACGGCGAGCGAGGCGGCCTGCTGGAGATGCGCAAGCACGTGGGCTGGTACGTCCACGGCATGCGCGGCGCGGCGAAGTTCCGCGAGCGCGTCAACCGCCTGGAGCGCCCGGACGAGGTACGCGCCGCGCTGGCGGAGTTCGCCGGGGAGGCAGGGGAATGAAGCGCCTGATCCTGCTCCGTGGCCCGATGGGCGTAGGCAAGACGGCGACCGGCAGGGAGCTGCAAAGACTCCTGCCTCAATGCGCCTTCCTGGACGGCGACTGGTGCTGGGATATCCGGCCCCTCGTCGCTGTCCGCGAGCGGACCAATAGCAGGGGCGACCGGGGGAGGTTCGCGCCGCACTGGCGGTGCTTGCAGGGAAGCTTGAGCTGAGAGAGGCGAGGGAATGAAGCGGCTGATTCTTATACGGGGCCCGATGGGCGCAGGCAAGACCGCGACCGGCAGAGAGTTGCAAAGGCTGCTGCCGAACTGCGCCTTCCTGGATGGCGACTGGTGCTGGGATATCCGACCCTTCACCGTCAACGACGAAACCAGGGCGATGGTCCTGGCCAACATCCGCCACATGCTGACCGCCTACCTGCGCTGCGGCGCGGTGGAGAACATCGTCCTCGCCTGGGTGATGCAGGATGAGGAGATCGTCGAAGCGCTGTGCGACGGCCTGCCGCTCGACGGCGCTGAACTGCACTGCTTTTCACTGACGGCAACCGAATCCGCCCTGACAACCCGCCTCCAATGCGACATCGACAGCGGCCTCCGCACCCCCGACATCCTCCCCCGAAGCCTGAGCTACCTCCCCAAATTCGCCCCCTCCGCCCCCGACACGGTCGACACTACAACCCAAACCCCCGCCCAAACCGCCCAAGAGATCCTCCTCAGGCTTGCAACCTGACCCAAGCATAAACCCCGCCGAGGCGAAGCCGAGGCATCCAACCGCCCCAAACCAACCAGCAGGTCCCAGGGCGCAGCCCTGCCGCAGCGAAGCGGAGGCAAAACTCCGTCTTCCGTAATCCCGTACCCCGTACCCTCGTACCCCTGTACCCCCGTAACCCCGTACCTCCGTACCCCCGTAACCCAAAAACCAAAGCCCTCAGAGGGCCGGTATTGTCGGCCCGATAACCGAACCTCCCGCAAGAAGTACTACCGCCAACCCCGGGTCCAGGGCCGCAGCCCTGGTCAGGAAGGGGAGGGGAGAATCCAAGGAGGGAACGGAGAGCGCTTGACGCGCCGGTGCCGCGTCTCAAATCTTTGATTTGAGCCGTGGCAGTCGGCCCTTCCAGGGCCGACCGAGCTGCTCAAAGAGCAGCTCGCCTTCCACTCTCCTTGGCCCGCCGGCAGGCGCCCCTGCCGTGAGGCAGCATCGGCGATGCAAAGCATCGCCGATGATCGGAATCCCCAGTGGGGATTCCGAACTCCATGCCGCCGCAAAGCGGCGGCATACGCCGTGAGGCGCAAAACCCACGCCGTGAGGCGTCCACGTGCCCGGCAGGGCACCCTTGCCCCTCGCCGGGCAGGCGAAAAAACGAAAGCGAAGCAAAATTCCCATGAGAGACATGACCCAAGGCAGCATCGCCAAAAACCTAATCACCTTCTCCATCCCCCTGGTGCTGGGCAACGCCTTCCAGCTGGCCTATAACGCCGTCGATTCGATGATCGTCGGCCGCTTCGCGGGGGACGCCGCACTGGCGGCGGTCGGCACTGCCGACCCGGTGATGAACCTGCTGATCCTGTTCATCACCGGCACCTGCATGGGCGCGTCCGTGCTGATGAGCGGCTCCTTCGGGGCGAAGCGGAGCAAGGCGCTCCGGCGAGAGCTGGCGAACCTGCTGCTGCTGGGCCTCGCGATGTCGGCGCTGATCTTCGGCGCGGGCTTCGCGCTGTCCCGACCCATATTCGCGCTGATGCAGGTACCGGACGAAATCCTGGGCGAGGCGCTGGCATACCTGCGCATCGTGCTGGCGGGCATGCCCTTCACCTGCGCCTATAACATCTACGCGGCCGCGCTGCGCAGCATCGGCGATTCGCGCACGCCGGTGATCTTCCTCGCGGCATCCTCGCTGGCGAACGTGGCGCTGGATCTGCTGTTCGTGGCGGCGTTCCACTGGCGGGCGGCGGGCGCGGCGGCGGCGACGGTCATCGCGAACCTCCTCTCGGCGGCGGCCTGCGCGATCTACACGAACCGGAGGGTAGACGCGCTGCGGATCGCGAGGGCGGACATCCGTCCCGATCAAAGGACGCTGCGCGACATCCTGAAGTACGGCGGCGCGACGGCACTGCAGCAGTGCAGCCAGCCGCTGGGCAAGCTGTTCATACAGGGCATGGTCAACGCGCTGGGCGTGAGCACCATCGCGGCGTTCAACGCGGTGGGCAAGATCGAGGACTTCGCGCTGGTGCCCGAGCGGAGCATCGCCAACGCGATGATGACGTTCACGGCGCAGAACATGGGCGCGAACGAGAAGGAGCGGGCGCGCAGGGGCCTGTGGCGGGGGATGCTGCTGGAGCTAGTGTACTTCGCGTTCATCTGCCTGTTCGTACTTCTGCTGCACGGGCCGCTGCTGTCGATGTTTTCGGCGGAGGCGACGACGCTTTCGGAGGGCGCGCGGTACTTCCGGGTGATGGCGTTCTTCTACTGGCTCCCGGCGGTGACCAATGGGATGCAGGGATTCTTCCGGGGCGTGAAGCACATGAAGGTCACGATTGCGCTGACCTGCGTGCAGATCTCGTTCCGCGTGCTGGTGACGTGGCTGCTGATCGGTAAGCTCGGGATCACCGGCATCGCCTACGCCTGCGCCACGGGCTGGATCGCCATGCTGGTTGTGGGGACGGTTTACTTCCGGAGAAAGGTGCGGGGAGAGCTGGAGTGAACGATAGGATTCGGGAGAAATGAGAGGCCACATCCAGCAGGCGGCAGCAGAAGGGAGAATCCAAGGAACCTCAGGTTCCTTGGCAGGTCTGGGCAGCGCCCAGCGTAGCC
>CANQGC010000059.1 GCA_947600345.1 uncultured Clostridia bacterium | reverse complement strand
CCCCGTTCCCTCCTTGGATTCTCCCCTCCCTCTCCTGACCAGGGCTGCGGCCCTGGACCCGGGGAGGAACCGAGGTTGGTTCAGCTGCGAAGCTTACGTTACGCGGGGACCTCGACCCCCGCGTCCGCGAGGTTGCGTTGTTCGGGGGCTGCGCCCCCGGGCCTCCGCTGGTATGGCTACGGTGGGGCTACGGTGGAGCTAAGATGGGGCTGCGATGGGGCTACGGTGGAGCTACGGTGGAGCTACGGTGGGGGCTGCCGCCCCTTGCCCCCGCTGGTTGGTTTGGGCTTGGGGTGGGTGGAGTTTTGCCTCGGCTCTGCCTTCGGCGAGCCTCGCCTTGGGGGCTGTTGATTTGCTGAAGGTGTGGCTCGCTCTTTCTTTTTTGGGTGAATTAGTCTCGCTCGGGCTGTTCTGAGGGGGTGTTATCGCCTCGGTGGAGCCAGTCTGCGAGGAGGAGCTTTAGCGTTGCGGTGAACTGGGTGCGTTGGTCTTCGGTCAGGGCTGAGAGGAGTTCGTCGCCGGGGGAGGTGATCTTTGCGGCGGCTTCGCGGCCCGCTTCGGTGATCTTCAGTAGGTTTGAGCGGCGGTCATCGCCGCGCGCGCGGGTGAGCATGCCCTTGCGCTCCAGCTTCGCGAGCAGCTCGCTCATGGAGCCGGGGGCGATGCGGAGCATGTCCTGGAGCTCCCGCTGGGACATCTCGCCGCGCCCGGCCAGGATCGCCAGCGCGCGCCCCTGGCCGCGCATCGCCCCCGCCTCGGGCCGGTGCAGCGCCCGGTGACAGATGTCGAACAACTCCAGCGTCGGCGCGTCCTCCGCCTGCCGCAGCAGCTCCTCCGGGTCGATGCTCGGCCTGGGATGCGGGCCGCGCGGCCCCGGGCCCCCGTGTGGCGGGAACGGCGGATGGTGCGGGCCGTGCGGTTCCGGACCCTCCTGCGGTGGGAATGGTGGATGATGTGGGCCGTATGAGTCCGGGCCTTCCTGCGGCGGGAATGGTGGATGATGTGGACCGTGCGGTTCCGGCCCCGCGTGTGGCGGGAATGGCGGATGGTACGGACCGTGTGACTCCAGGCCCTCCTGCGACTGGAAGGGCGGATGGTGCGGATCATGCGGTTCTGGGCCCTCCCGCGGTGGGAACGGTGGATAGTGCGGGCCATATGATTCCTGGCCCTCCCGCGGCGGGAACGGTGGATGGTGCGGGCCCCACGGCGGGCGATTCCCTTCCGGTTCATCGCACTCGTGCGGCGGACAAGCCTTCGGTTCGTCACACTCGTGCGGCGGACGTTCCCCTTCCGGTCCGCCACATTCGTGCGGCGGGCAATGCCATTCCGGTCCTTCGCCCTCGTGCGGCGGGCGGGCTTCTGGGCCGTCCAGCGGGCGCGGCGGGTGGCGGGGCTCCGGGTTCATTTCCGCGCGCGGCGCTTCCGGCTCAATCTCCCCGGCGTCCCATTCGTCCAGCAGGGCCTCGGCGGCGCGGGCGCGCCTGCCCTCTCCGCAGCCCAGGTCTTCCACGGGACAGTGCTTCTCGCAGAGCTCACAGTATTGCTTCATCGTCGTCGCCTCCTTTTTTATTTCGGTACCTAAATTATAGCATGTTCGCGCACATTTGTCAAGGTACCAAACAATTTTCCTTGTCCTCATTTTTATTAAGATTTCATTGCCTGCAGAGGCGAGCGGTGCCGCGCGCATCCTTGATTTTCCGCGCGTTCTGTGCTATTCTGGAACAAATTGCGGATACTAGTACGCGAAGCGGAGGGATGTTCATGCGCGAATTGACGGAACAATTGCTGGAGCTGCTCGAATCGAGCCAGGCGCCGATGGGCGTCAAGGAGCTATCGGAGCTCCTGGGGCAGCCCTCGCGGGAAGTGAAGGAGGCGCTGGACGCGCTGCTCCGCGAGGCGCGCGCCGCGACCACCCGGAAGGGGCGCTGGGCGGTTCCGGCGAAGCTGGGCCTGATCCCCGCCCGCGCGGCATTCCAGCACAACGGAGGCGCCATCGCCCGGCCGCTGGACGGCGGCGAGGCTGTGCGCATCGAGCCCGGCCACCTGCGGCCCATGCCGGACGACCTGCTGCTGGTGCGCCCGGACGGCGAGCGCTGCGAGATCGAGGCCATCTGCGCCCGCGCGCGGTCCGCCATCGCCGCCCAGGTGCGCATCGAGCGTGGCGAGCATCGCGGCAGGCGGGCGGACATCTCCCGCATGCGCGCCACCGCCACGCCCTGCGACCCCCGCGTGCCCTACGACATACTGCTCGACGGCGACCTCTCCTTCGTGCGCAACAACGAAATCGCGCTGATCGCCATCGACACCTACCCCGAGTCCAACCGCCCGATCGTGGGCCATCCGGAGCGCGTGCTCGGCCCGGCGGGCAGCATGCGCGCGCTGATGCGCGCCACGGCCGAGGACGGCGGCTTCCCCACCGAGTTTCCCGAGGAGGCGGAGGCGCTTGCCGGCGAGCTGCGCCGCATGCCCCTGCCCGAGCCGGACGAGCGGCGGGAAGATTTGCGCGAATGCTTCCTCTTCACCATCGACGGCGCGGACGCCAAGGACTTCGACGACGCCGTATCCATCGAACCCCTCGGCGGCGGCTGGCGGCTGGGCGTGCACATCGCGGACGTGAGCCACTACGTGCGGCCGGGCTCGCCCATCGACCGGGAGGCGCGGCTGCGCGGCACGTCGCTGTACCTGCCGGGGCTGACGGTGCCGATGCTGCCGGAGGCGCTCTCCAACGACCTGTGCTCGCTGATGCCAGACGTGGATCGTCTGGCGATGAGCCTGTTCATGGACGTGACGCCCGCCGGAAAGGTGTCCGACCACAGGCTCACGCGCTCGATCATCCGCTCCAAGGCGCGGCTGACCTACGCCCGGGTGAACCGCCTGTTCGACGACGGAGAGGAATTCGACGATGCCAGGCTCAACGAATCGCTGAACCGGATGCGCGCGCTGGCCAAGCTGCTGCGGGAGCGCCGGGGTGAGCGCGGCGCGGTGGACCTGGACCTGCCGGAGCCCCAGTTCGCACTGAACGAGCGGGGCGAGCCGGACGACATACTCTGCCCGGAGCGCGGCGAGGCCGAGCGGCTGATCGAGGAGTTCATGCTGCTGGCCAACGAGACCGTGGCCCGCCTGGCCCGGGACACCCAGACGCCCTTCGCCTACCGCGTGCACGAGCGGCCCGATCCGGACCGCCTGCGGGCGCTGGAGCAGCAGCTGGGCCTGGCGGGCGTGCGCGCGCGGCTGGGCGACCATCCTCACTCGGGCATGCTGCGCAAGCTGCTGGAGGACAACGCGGAGAGCGAATCCATCGACCTGATCCGCCGCTGCACGCTGCGGGCGATGAAGCGCGCCCGCTACTGCGAGCAGCCGCTGGGCCACTACGCGCTGGCGCTCGGCGACTACTGCCACTTCACCTCGCCCATCCGCCGCTACCCGGACCTCACCGTGCACCGTATGCTGAAGCTCCTGCTGGACGGCGAAAGCGGAAGCTATCCCCTCTGGGAGAGGCGCATGCCGGAGCTGACCGAGGACTGCTCCCGGCGCGAGCAGGCCGCCGCCAGCGCCGAGCGGGACGCCGACGACATCATGAAGGCCGCGTGGATGAGCCACCAGCTGGGCCGGAAGTTCGACGGCATCGTCTCCGGCGTGACGGGCTGGGGGCTGTACGTGACGCTGGCGAACACGGTGGAGGGCCTGGCGCACGTCTCCGACATGGACGAGTACTTCGTCTACGACGCCGAGCGCCAGCAGCTCGTGGGCGAGGTCAGCGGCGCGGTCTACCGTCTGGGCATGAAGGTTCGGGTCAAGGCCATCTCCGCCAGCGTGCCCCGGGGCGAGATCAATTTTGCCCTTGCAAATTCTCCCAGCGGGAGGTATAATGATAAGAAAGAGTAAATTTGAGGAGCGCATATGCGAGACGCGATCGGAATCCTGGACAGCGGCGTGGGCGGCATCAGCCTGCTGCGCAGCGCCGTCCGCTATCTGCCAAACGAAAACTTCATCTTTTATGGCGACAACCGCAACGCCCCCTACGGCCCGCGCCCCTTCGATGAGATTCGCGAGCTCTCCGCCGCGGCGGTCGACGCGCTGCTGAACCAGGGCGTGAAGGCGCTGGCGCTGGGCTGCAACACCATCACCGCCGCCTACGCGGAGCAGCTTCGCTCCATCGTACACATCCCGGTGATCGGCATGGAGCCGGCGCTGAAGCCCGCAAGCCAGGTGCGCAAAAACGGCATCGTGCTGGCGATGGCCACGCGCGCCACGCTCTCGCTGGACCGCTTCGCCAGGCTGATGGGCCTCTACGGCGAGGGCGTGATTCCGCTGGAGGGCGTGGGGCTGGTGGAGCTCGTGGAGTCCGGCAGGGCGGACAGCGCGGAGGCCCACGATGCCCTGGCCGCCATATTCGCGCCCTACCTGGGCGAGCAGGTGGACGCCATCGTGCTGGGCTGCACGCACTACCCCTTCCTGCGCCGGCAGATCGAATCCTTCTTCCCCGGCGTGCCGATCTTCGACGGCATGGACGGCACGGCCCAGCAGCTCAAGCGGCGGCTGGCTGAGGAGGGGCTGCTGACGAAGCGCACGACGCCCGGCGAGATCGAATTCCAATCCTCCGGCGGACCGGAGTACATCGAGCTGATGAAGCGCCTCTTTGCCGGCGGGGCCGGCGGCCATGTGCTGCCGCGCCGGGACGACGAACTTCCCGCCCCATAGATCCGAGGGCAGGAAGTTCTGCGCTTCTTCCTCCGATGCTCGCTCTGCGGCAAACACGAACTCCGCGCCCATAGATCCGAGGCGCGGAGTCCTTCGTTGGTTTTCGTTTTGATGCTTCGATTGTGCGGCGCGGGGGATTGCCCCGCGCCGTTTGGTTTGGGTTCCGCCCTTACGGCACGACCTTCACCTTGATGGTGTCCTTCTTGCCGTTTGCGGTCTTGACGGTGACGGTTACCGTCTTGCCGGACTTGAGGCCGTGCACCGTGCCGTCGGCGTCCACCGTTGCGTACTTCTTTTGCGACTTCGAGATCGACCAGCTCAGCGCGGTCTTTTCCGTGGCGCTCGCGGGCTCGATGCTCGCGGTCAGCTTCAGCGTTTCGCCCTGCTTGACCTCCGCCTCTTCGCCCTGCTCGATCGAAACGCTGTAGGGAAGCTTCGGGTCGGCCACTACGACCTTGATCGTCGCCGTTGCGGCCTTCTTGTTTGCCTTCTTCGCGGCGGTCGTGACCTTTACCGTCACCGTTCCCGTCTTGGTACCCGTCGGCGTTAGCACGCCGGTGGTCGCGTCGATCGTGGCAATCTTCCGGTGGCTCTTGCTCGGGATCGACCAGGTCACCCCAGGCGTCGCCGTCTCCGGCTTAATCGCGCTCGTCAGCGTCAGCGATCCGCTCCCCAGGTACAGCGGAATCTCCTTCGCCCCGCCGTTGATCGTCACCGCCCGCGGCTTGCTCGGATCCACGACCGTCACCTTTACCGTGTCGCTCAGCTGCTTCAGCTTGCTTCCCGTGCCGCCCTTCTTGACCGTCGTGACCTTCACCGTCACGCTGCCTTCCTTCAGCGGCTTCATCTCGCCCGTCGCCTCGTCGATCGTCGCGATCTTCCGCTCCTTCGCCTTCGGGATCGTCCACTTCACCGCGCTGATGGCCGTCTGATCCTCTTTCACCGGATCCATGGCGCAGGTGAGCGTCAGCGTCTTGTCCTTGTCCAGGTACACCGGGCCCGCCGCCTTCTCCACGATCCTGACGTTCGCGGGCATGTGCGGATCCTCCACGTTCAACACGAAGGTGTCGGTGCGCTGCTTGCCGTTCGTGCCCTTCTTCTCCGTCTTCGCCGTGATCATCGCCTTGCCCTGGCCCACCAGCGTCACCAGGCCCTCCGCGCTCACGCTCGCCACCGACTCATCCGAGCTCGTCCACTTGATGCTCTGCAGCGCGTCGGCGGGCTCCACGCTCGCCGCCAGCGAAAATGCCTCGTCGTCCGTGGTGTAGTCCGCCTTCGTCGGCTTCTCGATGCGCACCGTCGTGGGCGCGGAGATGACCGTCACCGTGCAGCTCGCGCTCGCGCCGCTGGTCTTGCCGGTGACGGTGATGGTCGCCGTGCCGACGCCCTTCGCCGTGATCTTGCCCTTCGTGCTGACCTGCGCGACGGACTTGTCCGAGCTGGAGAAGGTATAGCTCTCCTTCTTCGACAGGCCCTCGGTGGTGGGCTTGATCGTCGCGGTCTCCTTCTGGCTGAGGGAGATGGACCCGACCGGCAGAGAGACCGTCGCGTCCTCGTTGCCAGTGCGATACTTGTAGGGGATGTTGTACTCTTTGCAGAACGTTTCGGCCTGGGTACCCTTAAAAAGGTAAACCGTCACATCGGGGCAGCCATAGAACGTCGTATAAGGTTTGCCATCGCTGTCCGTTGCGCTATCTGCAGCGAGTCTACAATTCTTCGGCAGATATACGGCCTTCAAATTCGTGCAACCCTCAAATGTCCGGCGCATTGTAAACGAGTTGGTCATTTTTTCCGGGAACGTAACGGTTTCCAGAGACGTACAGTCCACGAAAGTTCTGTCGCAACCGCTCACGCCCTTTGGTATGGACATCTCTTTCAGGCTGGTGCAGTGTCCAAATGTAGCACTCAAACTTCCGGAATACGCCTTCGGCAGGTTGATGTTCTGCAGTGAGTAGCAGTGCGAAAAGGCGGAGCTACGCATCGTCTTCAATCCTTCGGGCAAATCAACCGAAACCAGAGACTCACAGTGCATAAATGCTTCGTTCCCAATTTCAGTTACCGTCGAAGGAATCGAAATATGCGGCAAAGCTTTGCATCTATCGAAAGCACTGTTATTGATTATCTGCAGCCCATCGTGAAGCTCGACAGACCTTAACGAATCGCAGCTATCAAAAGCACCGATCCCGATCTCGGTGACGCTCGAAGGGATGTCGATTGAGGGCAGTTCATGATTACATGCTAACGCAGTAGTCCCGATTTTCTTGAGGGTAGACGGGAGCGAAACACTCGTCAGATGATCAAAATACCCGCAGCCATCTTCGGCGATAGAAGTATAGCCTTCGGGAACTGTGATTTGCGTCACATATATGCGATCTTCGGGCTTGCCAGACCACTTATACGCCCCCAAATCCTCGACGGCGAAGCTCTCCATCTCCACGGATTCTTCCTCCGCCGGGACTTCCTCGACGGGCTCCTCCGCCGGTTCTTCGACCGGCTCCTCCTCTGCCGGAGCCTCCGTTGGTTCCTCGGCCGGCGCTTCCTCCTCCGGAAGCTCCTCCTCGACGGACGCCTCGGCTTCCTCCGGAACCACCTCAACCGCTTCCACGATCACTTCCTCGACCACCGCCGCCTCGACCGGCTCCTCCGCCAGGCCGCACAGGCCCAGCAGCAGCGCCAAGCTCAGCAGCAGCGCCAAGGCTTGCTTTGCGCGCTTCATCGCTTCTTCCTCCATTCTCGCGTTTTTCAGCCATTCCAGCCATGCTTATTATACCCCCCCCCCACTCCCAGAAATTTACATGGTTTTTTTCGAGTTCTTGCAGCGCTTTTTATTGTTCTTTTGCACAAAGAGAGTGGGTTCCCGGTTGGAAGCCCGCTCTCAGGTTGTCAAAAAACCTCGGATACGGTTCCATTAAAATCAAAACCGGCGACCTGCGCGCCGGTTTTGGTTTCCTTTGGAGGCGGAGCCGTAGAGGGAAACAATACCTGCCAGTCAGGTTTCCGCCCGGAAATCGCGCAGCAATTTCAGGAAACCGCAGTTCCTCCCCCGCACGGGAAATCCGCAGATTTCCCGTGCCAGCTTGTCGAAAATACTTTTTCGACAAGCTGAGAGCGGGTTCCCGGTTGGGAACCCGCTCTTTCGGCTTGGCGCTCCACACGGAGCTGGCCTCCGCTTCCTTTTTTATTCCTCCGCAGGCACGACCCTGATCGTGACGCTGGCCTTCTTGCCGTTCTTGGACTTGACGGTGATCTTGGCGGTGCCCTTCTTCTTGGCCGTGACCTCGCCCTCCTGGGAGACGGTCGCGACCTTCTTGTTGGAGCTGCTCCAGGTGAGCTTCGCATCCGAGGCCGTGTCCGGCGTGATCGTGGCCTCGAGCTGGAGCGTATCGCCCTTGGGCACCTCCACGGTGCCCTTCTGGTCCAGCTCGATCAGCATCGGCTTCGTGGGATCGATCACGACGATCTTCACCGAGTCGCTGAGCCGCTTGCCCTTCGGGCCCTTCTTCTTGGTCGTCACGGTGATGACCACCGTGCCGGCCTTCTTCGCCTCGACCTCCCCCTCCTCGGAGACCTTCGCGACCTTGGTGTTGGAGGATTTGAACGTGACGTCGCTCTCGGCCTCCGTCTTGGTGGAGGGCTTGAGCGTGTACTCCAGCGCCAGCGGATCATCGCCGATGTAGCAAATCATCGGCTTGCTGCTCTTGCCGACGATGGAGATTCCCGCCGGTTTGGCCGGGTCGGTGACCGTAACCGTGACCTTCGCGCTCAGCTTCTTGCCGCTCTGGCCCTTGCTCTTGGTGATGGCCGTGATGGTGACCGTTCCCTCGCTGACGGGCGTGACCTCGCCGTCCTCCACCGTGGCGATCTTCTTGTTGGAGGTCTTCCATTCGATCTCGCTCTCGGCGGTCTCGGGCGTCATCGTGGCCTCGAAGGACAGATCGCCGTCCAGCGTCAGCGTGCGCTTGGCCTTGCCCTCGATGGTGAGCGTCGCGGGCTTGGCGGGATCAACGACCGTCAGCTTGTAGCTAGCCGCGACCGTCACGCCGCCCTCGCTCTTCTTATTCGCGGTGGCGGTGATGGTGGCGCTGCCCTCGCTCAGGGCGGTGACCAGGCCGTCCTCCACCGTGGCGACCTTCGTGTTCGAGCTCCTCCAGCTCACGCCCTGGGGGGCGCTGCCGGGGCTGATGGACGAGGTGAGCTGATACTCGTCGTCGATATCCAGCTTGCCCTTGTACTTGTTCAGGCGCACCTCCAGCGGCGCGGCCTTCACCGTGACCTTGCACTTCACGCTGCGCTTGGTGGTCTTGCCCGTCACGGTGATCGTGGCGCTGCCCGCCTTCTTCGCCGTCAGCTTGCCCTTGCTGTTGATCGAAACGACCTTGGCGTTCGAGCTGGAATAGGTGAAGCTCTTGTCCGCCGCGGCGCTGATCTTCTGCGTGCTCTTCTCGCCGATGCACATGGTCAGCTTGCTGGGATAGATGATCAGCGGCGCTTCCTCCTCGTCCCCCTCCGCGGCGAAGGACTCGGCCCGGATCTCACCGGAGGGCGCCGCCTCCACGGGCGCCGCCTTCGCCTCCACGGCTTCTTCGGCTTCCTCGGCCGCTTCAGGCTGCGGTTCCGCGGCGATCTCCGCATCCCCCTCCGTATCGCTCTCCTCCGCCACCGCCGGTTCGGCCGCGGCGCCGGCCTCCGGCGCTTCCGCTTCCTCGGCAGCGATCATCTCCGCCGCCTCGACCGGCTCCTCCGCGACGCCGCCCAACGCAGGCAGCAGCGCCAGGGCCAGCAGCAGCGCCAGGATTTGCTTTGCGCGCTTCATCCGTCTCTCCTCCAATCAATCATCCGCGAACATTCGCAGACGTTCCTGCGTCCATTATACCATCTTTTGCCGGGCAATTGCAAGGTTTTGTTGATATTATTTTCATATTTCAGTCACATTTCTTTCGTAAAATCGCGATTGCGGCGGTACAAAGCGGCTCCACGCGCACCAAAACGCGGAAGCCCGGCGCTCAGCCTCGTGGCGCCGGGTTTCGTCGCTTGCCGGAAAGTATTCGAAAGGCATCCCGCCCGCGCGCCTAGAGCATCGGCGGGACGTCGTCCAGGTCGGCATCGTTGACCTGCTGCAGCTCCTTGAAGATCTGCTGCATCTTGTAGTCGGTCTCGGTGATGACGTCCGCGCACTCGCGCAGGCGGTCCACGATGCTCTGGGGCACCTCGCCGGTGGCCTTGTAGCGGATGCCGTGCTCCAGCGTCGCCCAGAAGTCCATCGCGACCGTGCGAATCTGGATCTCCACCGGTATGAACAGCTTGCCCTGGGACACGAACACCGGAACGTCCACCACGATGTGCAGGCTGCGGTAGCCGTTGGGCTTGGGATTCTCGATGTAGTTCTTCTCCAGGATCAGCGATATGTCGTCCTGGGCCAGCAGCAGGTCGGCCATGCGGTAGATGTCGTCCACGTAGCGGCAGACCACGCGCACGCCCGCGATGTCGTGCAGGAACTTCTTCGCGGCGATGATCGACACCGGATGCCCCGAGCTGCGCAGCTTCTTGACGATGCTCGGCAGGGACTTGACCCGGCTCTCGATGTGGTGAATGGGGTTGTGGCGGTGGCGGTAGGAGAAGTCCTGGTCGAGCGTGGTCAGCCGGGCATTGATCTCCCGAATGGCAGCCTCGTACATGGCGTGAATCTGCGCGTAGTCCGAGCGCAGCGCCGCCTCGGAGTGCTCGAAGGGATCGGAGTATTCAATTGGGGGGATTTTTTTCTGCTCCATTGCGGGTCTCCTTGTTGGGGGTATGATCGCTGAGCACGTCCCAGGGCGTCAGCATGCAGATCAGCTTCTCGCCCGGCACGCCGTTCTCGGTCACGAACACGGCGCTCAGCCGCCGGTTCCGCCCGTTGTGCTTCTGGAATAGGTTGCGCACCTCGACGATGGAGGTCTCGGGCTTGACGAAGATGTAGCGCTCGCCGTCCTTGCCGTCGAAGCGGATGTGCCGCCCGAGCTCGCCGATGCGCAGGCTGTCGCTGAGATCGTCCAGGCCCCGCTCCGCCAGGTACTCAAACAGGCCCCGGGAGCTGAACACGCCGGTCATGCCGCCCTTCTCCATCACCGGGACGTGGGAGTAGCCGTTCTTGCACATGCCGCGCATCACGTGCAGCACCCGGTCGTTGGGGCTTGCGCTGTAGACCTGATCCGCGGGCGTGCCGAAGTCCGCGGCCCTGCGGGAGCGCTTGACGTAGGAGATGACCGATTCCAGCTTGCGCAGTATGTCCTCGGAAGGCTCCACCACCGGCTCGCCGCCGGGGCCCGCGTTGTGGGAGAGTATGTTGCGAATCTCCCGCAGCAGGTCGAGCTCCGTGCGCACGCTCTGGGAGTCCGGATCGCGGATGTACTCGATGACCACGCTGGGCGAGGAGAGCTTGACCCCCTCGTAGCGCTTCTCCAGCAGACCCTCCAGCACGCGATAGCGCTGCAGGAAAACTTCAGAATTCGGGGAGCTTTCGGCGTTCACTTTGCCTCCTTGGCCTGGGGCGACAGGTCCATGAACCAAGTGTATTCGCCCTTCCAGCCCAGCTTGACCGTGCCCAGGGAGCCGTTGCGCTGCTTGGCGACGATCAACTCGGCGATGTTCTTGTCCGGGGTGTCGGGGTCGTAGTAGTCCTCGCGGTGGATGAACATCACCACGTCGGCGTCCTGCTCGATGGCGCCGGATTCGCGGATGTCCGACAACAGCGGCCGGTGGTTCGACCTTCCGGCCGGCGCGCGGGAGAGCTGCTGCAGCGCGATCACCGGCACGTTCAGCTCGATGGCCAGCGCCTTGAGCCCGCGGGAGATCTGCGCGACCTCCTCCTGGCGGGAGCCGAAGTTGCCCGCGCTGCTCATCAGCGAGAGGTAGTCGATGAGTATGATGTCCAGCCCGTGCTCCAGCTGCAGCCTGCGGGCCTTGGATCGAATCTGGGAGACTGATATGCCCGGCGTGGCGTCCACGTAGATGGCGCTCGGGCCGATGCTGATGATGGCCTCGCTCAGGCGCTCCCACTCCTCGTCGCCCAGCTGACCCCGGCGCACCTTCTGCATGTCCACCCGCGCCTCGGTGCAGAGCATGCGCATGGCGATCTGCTCCGCCGGCATCTCCAGCGAGAACACGGCGGCCTTCTTGCCCGTGCGGATGGCGGCGTTTTCGATGAAGTTCATGCCGATGCTGGTCTTGCCCATGGCCGGGCGCCCGGCCACCAGGATCATCTCGCCCGGGTGGAAGCCGGTCAGCAGCTCGTCCAGCTCGCGATAGCCGGACTCCACGCCGTCCACACGCCCGTGGTTCTTCACCAGCAGCTCGATGCGCTCGAAGGTCCGCAGCAGGATCGGCTCGATGTGCGTCAGCTCCTCGCCGCCCTTGCGCATCGTGATGTCGTAGATGCGCTTCTCGGCGTCCTCCAGGATCGCCTGGGTCTCCATGCTGCCCTCGTGGCAGGCCTGGGAGATCTTCTCGCAGGCGTCCACCAGGCGGCGCAGTGTGGCCTTCTCGTCGACGATCTGGATGTAGGCCCGGGCGTTGACGGCGCTGGGCACGCTTCGGCTGAGCTCCACCAGGTAGGCGGCGCCGCCCACGGCGTCCAGCCTGCCCCGGCGGGTGAGCTCCTCGTCCAGCGTCACCAGGTCGATGGGCCGGGACGCTGCGGCGATATCCCGCATGGCGGCGTAGACCTCGCGGTTGGCGGGATCGTAGAAGTCCTCGGGGTTCAGCGACTCGATGGCGAGCAGCGCAGCTTCCCGGGAGCGCAGCATCGCCCCCAGCACGCTTCGCTCCGACTCCAGATGGAACAGGGCGTTCATGCCGCCCATCTCCGCCGCGTAGCTCTCCATGGCTTCCTCCCGGATCAAACGTATGCTATGTAGGAATTACTTCGTGACGACCTTCACGTTCACGATCATGCGCGTGGACACGCCGCCCAGCAGCTTCAGGTTCACGAAGGCCTGGCCGGCGCTCTTGATCGGCTCCTCGGGCTCGATCTTGCGGCGGTCGATCTCCACACCCAGCTGCTCCTTGAGCGCCTG
>CANQGC010000058.1 GCA_947600345.1 uncultured Clostridia bacterium | reverse complement strand
ACCTGCTCTCGATCCCCGTGGTGGATCACGAGGATCGGCTGGTGGGCATCGTCACCGTCGACGACATCGTGGACGTCATCGAGGAGGAGAACACGGAGGACTTCGAAAAGATGGCCGCCATGCTGCCCTCGGACGACGAATACCTGAAGACCAACGTGTTCACGCTGGCGCGCAACCGCCTGCCGTGGCTGCTGATCCTGATGATCTCGGCCACGTTCACGGGCATGATCATCACCCACTTCGAGAACGTGCTCTCCACGGCGGCGGGCATCGGCGTGGCGCTGACCGCCTGCATACCGATGCTGATGGACACCGGCGGCAACTGCGGCTCCCAGGCCTCGACGCTGGTGATCCGCGGCCTGGCGCTGGGCGAGATTCAGTTCAAGGACATATTTAAGGTGCTGTGGAAGGAAGTGCGCGTGGCGCTGATGCTGGGCGCGGTGCTGGCGCTGGTGAACTTCCTGCGCATCTGGTTCTTCACGCCCTACGACAAGGACATCGCCTTCGTGGTGTCGCTGGCGATGTTCTTCACGATCATCATCGCCAAGTCCATCGGCTGCACGCTGCCGCTGCTGGCCAAGGCGATCCACCTGGACCCCGCGCTGATGGCGAGCCCGCTGATCACGACGATGGTCGACGCCGCGAGCCTGACGGTGCTCTTCAGCATCGCCACCGCGGTGTTCCACATGTGAGGGATCCGCATTCATGAAGCGATTGAGGATTTGCGCGCTGGCCCTGGCGGCGCTGTTCGCGCTGAGCTGCGCCGCGGGCCTCGCGGAGAACGCGAAGAACGTCACGAAGCAGTGCCGTTTCAAGGTCAGCGAGGGCAGCGCGGGCAAGCTCACGGATAAGGGTTGGGGCGACGATTCCGCCTGGAAGCCCCGGGGCAGCGCACCCGAGCTCGGCATCCAGCTGCCGGAGGGCGGAGCGGCTTACATCCACATCGACTGGCTCCTGCCGCCCACCAACTACACGCTCACCCAGTACGACGCCAACCAGGCGGAGATCGCCAGCCACAGCGCGTCGGACGACAGCTTCGCCTGCATCTCGCAGCTCTTGCCGCTGGAGGAGAACGCCCGCTACGCCTTCATCCGCTTCCAGCAGGAGGGCCAGGGCATCAGCCGCGTCCGCGTGTTTTCCCAGGGCGAGCTGCCCGCGACCGTCGTCGAATGGGAGAAGCCGCTGGACAAGTGCGACCTGCTGGTGGTCTCCACCCACCAGGACGACGAGTGGCTCTGGTTCGGCGCGATCATCCCCTACTACGACCTGGTCCAGGACAAGGATGTGCAGGTGGTCTACATGGCCAACTGCGGCCGCTACCGCTACGGCGAGGCGCTCAACAGCATCGCCGTGTCCGGCGTGAGGACCTATCCCTACTTCGTGGGCCTGAAGGACAAGCGCGACAGCTCCCTGGCCGCAGCCGTCAACACCTGGAAGAGCAAGGACTTCATCGTGGAGACGATGGTGGGGGTCATCCGTCGCTTCAAGCCGGAGGTGATCCTGACCCACGACTGGAACGGCGAGTACGGCCATCCCCAGCACGTACTGACCTCCCGCTGCATGGAGTACGCCATCGAGGCGGCGGCGGACGAGAGCCAGTACCCCGAGTCCGCGCAGGAGTACGGCGCGTGGCAGGTGAAGAAGCTCTACCGGCACCTGGAGAAGAAGGGTCGGATCGAGTTCGACTGGCACGTGGCCTACGACGAGTTCGGCGGCAGGACCGGCATTCAGGTGGCCACCGATTCCATGAAGCAGCACGCCTCCCAGCTGGACTACTTCCAGGTGGAGGACCACGGCAAGTACGACAACGCGCTGTTCGGGCTGAGCTGGTCCGCCGTGGGCGACGATGTGGAGCACAAGGATCTGTTCGAGAACGTCGAGAGCACGCCTGAACCCACGCCGGAGCCCACCGCGACGCCCGAGGCGACGCCCACCCCGGCGCCCACTTCGACGCCCGAGCCCACGCCCGAACTCGAGCCGGAGGAGACGCCCGAAGCGGCCGTGACGGCGGCGCCTGCCCCGGAGGCGGAGGGCGCGGCGGGGGGCGGCCCTGCGGCCGGATTCGCGATCGCCGGCGTTGGCCTCGCCCTCTGCGGCGGCGCGGGAGCGGTGCTCTGGTCCCGCCGGGCGGCGCAGCGCAAGCGCCTGAGGAAGCGCAAGGGGCGCAAGGGCGCGGCGCGCGGCGCGAGCGCGAGGAAGCAAAAATCTGGGCGAAAATCCGGACAAAAGCCCAAGCAAAAGTCCGAGCGGAAGGTTTGAGCGAAAGGCTTGAATCGGAAATCCTGACAAGAGACTCGAGGAGGGGCCCCGGCGCGCCGGGGTCCCTCTCTCTGCGCCGGAGGAGCGCCCTCCATTGAAAAGCGAAGTTTGTCTTTAGGTACCACTTTATTTGTGCGGTGTTGCCTTTATATTAAATAGTAAAAACGGAGTGGAAGTGCGGGGAGTTCCTGTGCTATAATGAGATGCAGAATTTTCACAGGGAGCATAGATTCATGTCAGAAAAGAAGAAGCAGGCGGCGCGCCGGTCGAGCGCGGAGCGCAAGGCGCAGCGCCGCCGCAAGCGGATGATCAAGCGCGTCGCCTGGCGCGCCGGGCTTTCGCTGCTCACGCTGCTGGCGCTGGTGCTGGTCGCTGCGCTGGTGGCGGGCAACATCGGCTTTCGCGGCCCCTCGCAGACGATGGGCGATCTGCTGACCGTCTCCATGCTGGAGACCAGCGCGCTCAAGTTCGTGCCGCGCATCTACTACAGCAAGGAGAAGGTCGACCAGATCGTCGAGCGCAACTCCCTGGGCGAGATGGAGGATGAGATCAACACATCGCTGATCGTCATCGCGCCGCCCACGCCCGAGCCCACGCCCACGCCGGATCCGGCGTCCGCGGCGGAGGCGGTTCCGGAGGAGACGCCCGCGCCGGCCGTGACCGCGCCCATTACATCCATGAAGCCCATCACCGACGAGGATGGCATCCAGATCTACGAGGTCAAGGGCAGCACCTACCACGGCTATATGACCGTGGTGCAGGATCCCTCCCGTGTGACCGTGGGCACCTGCCGCGACAACTTCAGCTCTGCCCAGGGCCTGGTGCTCCACGAGCTGGCCAAGCGCTACGACGCCGTGGCCGCCATCAACGGCGGCGCATTCGAAGACACGGGCGGCGGCGGCAACGGCGGCCAGCCCGGCGGCATCGTGGTCTCCGAGGGCCAGCTCAAGCACAAGGCCAACCCGGACTCCTCCCACAACCTGGTCATCGGCTTCACCGAGGACGACATACTGGTCTTCGGCAAGTGGACCACCGAGGAGGCCTACAAGTGGAAGCTGCGCGACGCGGTTTCCTTCGGCCCGGCGCTGGTCTACAACGGCGAGCCGCTGGAGGCCAAGGGCATCAGCTCGGGCCTGAATCCCCGCTCGGCCATCGGCCAGCGGGCGGACGGCTCGGTGCTGATGCTGATCATCGAGGGCCGCCAGGCCAACAGCCTGGGCGCGACCTATTCCGACCTGATCGAGCTGATGCTCGACTTCGGCGCGGTCAACGCCGCCAACCTGGACGGCGGCTCCTCGTCCATGCTGTACTACAAGGGCGAATACGTCACCAACGGCGTCGTGCTGACCGGTTCGCGCAAACTGCCCACGGCGTTCATCGTGCGCTGACGGAGGCGAGAATATGACGGAAGACAGGTTGAAGGCCGCCCCTGGCGGCAGGCACAGCGCAAAGCACGGCGCCCCGGCAGCGAAGCCCAGGGCCGCGACCGGCGCAAAGTCCGGCGCCGCCGCGGGCGCAAAGAAGAGCGCCGCCGCGGGCGCGAAGAGGAGCGCCGCCACCGGCGCGAAGAAGAGCGCGAAGTCCGGATCCAAGTCCGGAACCAAGTCCCGCGCGAAGTCCGGCGCGTCGTTCGGCGAGAAGTTTAAGGCGAAGCTCAGCGCCGCCACCGGCGCGGTTTCGAACGCGGTGGACCGCGTGAAGTCCGGCGCGCAGCGCGGCGAGCCCGCCGCGAAGAAGCGCAGGAAGGGCAAAAAGAAGGGCATACTGCACAGCACGTTCTACCGCGTGTACTTTGCGGTGGTGCTGCTGTGCGCGATCGGCATCATCGTGGGCGCGAACTGGCTGCGGGGCCTGCTTGCCGACTACGAGACGGCGCAGCCCTCCCACGTGGCCGACGCGGCCGCGCAGATGTTTGAGGATGCCGACTACGACACCGTCTACTCCTATGACACCAACGCCGCCCAGATCGCGGGCGACAAGCAGTACTACATCGACAGCATGCGCGAGATCGCCCAGGGCAAGGACGTCACCTGGTCGGAGTCCTATTCCTCCAGCGAGGACGAGAAGGTCTACAACGTGCTGCTCTCCGGCGAAAAGTTCGCGGAGATGAAGCTGGTGCCCAGCGGCGAGACCACCGGCCACGGCAACCGGCTCTGGAAGCTCGACTCCGTGACCACCAACGTGACCATGGGCGAGCAGGAGGAGCCCGAGCCCGAGGAGGAGCCCGTGGTGGAGGAGGAACCGGCGGAGCCCGAGGGCGTCGCCTGCACCATCACCGTGCCTAGCGAGTTCGCCGTCACCGTGGACGGCCAGGCGCTGACCGAGGAGGCCGTGGTGAACGCGGCGATCCCCGTCGTGCCCGAGGGCCTGCTGCCCGAGGGCGTGCCCAACCCCACGATGACCGAGTACCGCTTCTACTCCGTCAACGGCTCGCCGCAGATCGCCGTGGCCGACGCGAGCGGCAACGCCCAGCAGGTCACCTCCAGCGGCGAGAACAGCTGGACCTGCGCCCTGCCGGAGGCGCCCGAGCTCAAGGAGCAGTTCGAGAAGCCCGTGGTGGAGATCGCCAAGCAGATCGCCCGCTGCGCGGCCAAGACCACCACGAAGGAGGCCGTGCTCAAGTATTGCGTCAAGAATTCCCCGGCGCGCGAGAGCATCAACAAGTTCGACAACTCCACCGGCTACAACAAGAAGCCCGAGAAGTTTGAAAACGTCCAGAGCTCGAACTACTACCGCTACGCGGACAACTGCTTCTCCTGCCACGTGAGCTTCGACTATCTCTCGCGCTTCAACTCCAAGGTCACCAAGACCTACCCGACGACCATCACGCTCTACTTCGTGCTCGACGGCAATTCCGGCAAGCTCTACAGCTTCACGCTGTATTGACGCTGAAGCGCAATCCAAAGGGGGCGGCCGGGAGGAATCCCTTCCGACCGCCCCTCGCGTCCGGCGCAAAGTCGAGGCGTCGTTTTTTACAATCGTTGGTCTTGACAAGCGCACCCGGCGCGGGTATAATAAATGTGTTCGCGCGGTTGTGGCGGAATAGGCATACGCGCACGTTTGAGGGGCGTGTGGGAGACCGTACGGGTTCAAGTCCCGTCAACCGCACCAAACCAAAAGCCCGGAAGCACATCGCTCCCGGGCTTTCTTTATAACCCAAGGGGATTCATATCAGAGGGGATTCCTTATCGGAACGCCACTGCTTGCAGAAATCCAGGAAGGCGCGCATTCCGGCGGTCATGTAGCGGCCCCGGCGCCAGACCAGACCCACGCGGGTCTCCACCGGGGGCACCAGCGGGATGCCCACCAGCTCGGGGAGCTGCTCGAACATGCTCTTGTAGAAGAAGCAGCAGCACTTGCCCTGCCGCAGAAACTTCAGAATGGTGGTGATCTGGCTGCTGCGCATGATGATGTGGGGCGAAACCTTCCTGGACTGGAACTGGCTCAGGAAGATCTGGTTCTGCACGGAGTCCTGGTTGTACAGGATCAGCGGCTGGCCCTGGAGCTGCTCCAGGGAGATGCACGGCTCCCCCGCCAGCGGATGGGTCGGGCTCACGCCCAGGTAGGTGGGCTCGGTGGTCAGATAGAAGGTGTGAAACTTGTCGATGTCGTGGAGCTCCATGTTGACCAGGCCCATGTCCAGCACGTCGTTCTGCACCAGCTGGCAGGCCCGGACGGAGCCGTACTCCTGGAGCTCCACCCAGATGTCCGGGTAGACCGCATGGAATCCGTCCAGCAGTTCCGGGAAGAAGATCGTGCTCAGCATGGGCGGTATGCCGATGCTGAAGCGGTTCTGCACCGGCTTGCTCCCGTCGTATTCCGTGATCAAGTCGTCGCACTGGCTCAGGATCTCCGACGCCCGGTCGTAGAACGCCTCGCCCTCGTCGGTGAGGGTCAGGCTGCCGCCCGCGTGGGTGAACAGCGTGATGGAGAACTCCCGCTCCAGATCCCGAATCGCGATCGAGACCGTGGGCTGGGTCACGAACAGTATGTTCGCGGCCTGGGTGATGCTGTGATACCTCGCCGCGGTGCAGAAGTACCGAAGCTGTGCCAGGGTCATGGGCGGCGCCTCCCTTTTCAGGTATGCTTCATTCTAACATAACCGCGCCCCTGTGCCAAGTGATATATAAATTATTTTTATGTATATACAAAATATATCAATTTTACAAATGAGCTGTTCGGTGGTATGATGCAGGTAAGATAAGCATTGGCCGATGCGAAAATTAGAGAGAGGAGATCATCATGTCACCGACAACCATCACACTGCTGTTCCTGGCCTTCGCCATCGTGATGTTCATACTGGAAAAGATTCCCCTGGGGCTCACCGCCACCATCGTGGCCATCGGCCTGAACGTCACCGGCGTGCTGGGCGCGTCCGACACATTCGCAGGCTATGTCAACAGCAACGTAATCCTCTGCGTGGGCATGTTCGTCGTGGGCCAGGCGCTGTTTGAGACCGGCATGGCCAACAAGATCGGCGGCATCGTCACCAGGTTCGCCAAGAGTGAGCGCGTGCTGATCGTGGCCATCATGGTCATCGTGGGCGTCATGTCCGGCTTCCTGTCCAACACCGGCACCGCGGCCGTGCTGATCCCGGTGGTGTGCGGCATCGCCGACGAGTCCGGCTACTCCCGCGGCAAGCTGCTGATGCCGCTGGTGTTCGCCGCGGCGCTGGGCGGCAATCTCTCCATCATCGGCGCGCCCGGCAACCTGATGGGCATCAACGCCATGAAGGATCTGGGCATGCAGACCGGCTTCTTCGAGTACCTCTCCGTGGGCGGCCCCATGCTGGTCTTCGGCATACTGTACTTCGCCGTCATCGGCTACAAGTTTCTGCCCGACACCAAGGGCGAAGGCCAGGCCGACGCCCAGGCCGACTACAGCAGCGTGCCCCGGTGGAAGCAAATCACCTCGCTGGTCGTGCTGATCGTGGTGATTCTTGCCATGATATTCGAGGAGCAAATCGGCATCGCCCTGCAGGTGTCCGCCTGCGTCGGCGCGGCCTTCCTGGTGCTCACCGGCGTCATCAGCGAGAAGGCGGCGCTCCAGTCCATCGACCTGAAGGTGGTGCTGCTCTTCGGCGGCTCGCTGGCCCTGGCCAAGGCGCTGGAGACCACCGGCGCCGGCACGCTGATCGCCGACACCATCGTGGGCGCGCTGGGCGAGCATCCCAATCCCACGATCCTGCTGCTGGTCATATTCGTGGTGGGCTGCGTGCTGACCAACTTCATGTCCAACACCGCCACCACAGCGCTGATGGTGCCCATCGCCGTCTCCCTGGCGCAGAGCCTGGGCGCCGATCCCCGCTCGATGATCATCGCCACCGTCATCTCCTGTTCCTGCGCCTACGCCACGCCCATCGGCATGCCGGCCAACACCATGGTCGTCGGCCTGGGCGGATACAAGTTCAACGACTATGTGAAGTCCGGCCTGCCGCTGATCGCGGTGTCCTTCGTGATCTGCATGGTGCTGCTGCCGATCCTCTACCCGTTCTTCCCCTGACCTGTGATTTCCAAGGCTCCATAGCAATCCAAATACAATAAGGAGGTTTATCCATGACCAAAGCGGAAAGTGTACAGCTGATGACCGACAAGATGGCCAAGTTCGTCGGCTACATCGGCATCAAGCTGCCCGACGACATCATCGCCAAGCTCTCTGAGCTCCGGGAGAAGGAGACCAGCCCGCTGGCGAAGACCATCTACGACACCATGTTCAAGAACCAGGAGCAGGCGGTGGCACTGAACCGCCCCAGCTGCCAGGACACCGGCGTGCTGCAGTTCTGGGTCAAGTGCGGCGTCCACTTCCCCCTGATGGGCGAGCTGGAGGCGCTGCTGAAGGAGGCCGTGGTCAAGGCCACCTTCGCCACGCCGCTGCGCCACAACAGCGTGGAGACCTTTGACGAGTACAACACCAAGCGCAACGTGGGCAAGGGAACGCCTACCGTCTTCTGGGACATCGTGCCCGACGACGACCACTGCGAGATCTACGCCTACATGGCCGGCGGCGGCTGCACGCTGCCCGGCAAGGCGATGGTGCTCATGCCCGGCGCGGGCTACGAGGGCGTCACCCAGTTCGTGATGGATCAGATGACCAGCTACGGCCTGAACGCCTGCCCGCCGCTGCTGGTGGGCGTGGGCGTGGCCACCAGCGTGGAGACCGCGGCGCTGCTGTCCAAGAAGGCCCTGATGCGCCCCCTGGGCAGCCACAATCCCAACGAGCGCGCCGCCGCGATGGAGAAGCTGCTGGAGGACGGCATCAACGCCATCGGCCTGGGCCCGCAGGGCATGAGCGGCAAGTACTCCGTCATGGGCGTGCACATCGAGAACACCGCCCGCCATCCCTCCACGATCGGCGTCGCCGTGAACGTGGGCTGCTGGTCCCACCGCCGCGGCCACGTGATCTTCGACAAGGACCTGAACGCCACTGTAACGACACATTCGGGGGTGCAGCTGTAATGGTAGAAATCAGAAATGGAAAGAAAGTCCTCGTAACGCCCATCTCCGCGGAGGACCTGGCCGACATCAAGATCGGCGACATCGTCTGGCTGGACGGCGATCTCATGACCTGCCGCGACGTGGCGCACCGCCGCCTGGTGGAGGGCGGAAGGGCGCTGCCCTACGACATCCGGGGCAAGGCCATCTTCCACGCCGGTCCCATCGTCCGCCCCATCGAGGGCAAGGAGGACGCCTACGAGATGGTGTCCGTGGGCCCCACCACCTCCATGCGCATGGAGAAGTTCGAGTATGAGTTCACCAAGGCCACCGGCGTCCGCGTGATCGTGGGCAAGGGCGGCATGGGCCCCAACACCGAGCGGGCCTGCAAGGAGTTCGGCGCCATCCACTGCGTGTTCCCCGCCGGCTGCGCCGTCGTGGCCGCCACCGAGGTGGAGCGCATCGCCGAGCACCACTGGGACGAGCTGGGCATGCCCGAGACCCTCTGGTGCTGCAAGGTCAGGGAGTTCGGCCCGCTGATCGTCTCCATCGACAGCCAGGGGCGGAACATGTTCGAGGAGAACAAGGTCATCTTCAACGAGAAGAAGGACGCCGCCGTGGCGGAGATCTGCAAGCACGTCAGCTTCATCAAGTGAGCCTATTCAAAACAGCCTCATAATCAAAGCGGCGGGCGCGAAATCTCCCGCCGCTTCCTTCCTCGCGAACGCTTCCCGCTTGACAGCCGCCGTGTGGGGAGTCATAATAGGGGCAAATACCGAAGGGAGCGAGCGCCATGTATACCTGCGCCCAATGTGCGGTTCAAGCCTGCGGACAGGCGGAGCCGGAGAAACTGCCCAGGAATTGCCCCATGCGCAACGAAGACCTGATGGAGAATGCACTGGAGAACTACCGGCTGCCGGAGAATCGGGACTTCTACGTCACCGCCTCCGAGCTGGAGGCGCTGGGCTACTGCCAGTGGCCCCGGGTGAAAGAAACCATCCAGCTCTGCCTCCGGATGGGCTATCGAAGGGTCGGCCTGGCCTTCTGCCGGGGGCTTCGGAAGGAAGCCAAGGTGATGGACGATCTCCTGCGCCGGGCGGGGCTGGAGGTGGTCTCCGTCATCTGCAAGACCGGCGGCGTGGACAAGACCGCCGCGGGCATTCCGGAGGCGCACAAGATTCACCCGGGGCAGTTCGAGCCCATGTGCAACCCCATCGCCCAGGCGCTGCTGCTGAACGAGCAGCACACCCAGTTCAACATCGCGCTGGGCCTCTGCGTGGGCCACGACTCCCTGTTCTACAAGTACTCCGACGCGCTGGTCACCACGCTCGTCGCCAAGGACCGGGTGACCGGCCACAGCCCCGCCGCCGCGCTCTACTGCGCCGAGGGATACTTCAAGGATCGCATTCTCTGAGAACGGAAGCCGCGCGCCGGATCCCCTTCGGCGGCTATTCAATCAACTGCTGCCGCAATCACGGATTGCGGAGTACGCAACAACCTCTCTCAACCCTCAACCGGAGGCGGAAGGCTTGCCTGCCTTCCGCCTCCACTTTTGATGCGCGGGTACCATAACCGGACGCTTGTGGGTTGTTTTTTGTGATGAGATATAATGGGGGAAAATAATGCGAGGAGGTACCCCCATGAAGACAAAGAGATACGCGTTCAAGTGGTACAGGAGGCATGACGGAAGGAAGAGCGACTGGCTTTCCATCGGGGCTGACGGCGTAATGCACATTGGACGGGCATTTCGGGAGAAGCTGCCGAAGCGCATCCAGATCGGCTTTGACCCGAAGCAACGGACGCTGGCCGTCATGGCGGGCGGCGAGGAGGGCTTTTCCTGGCCGCGCAGCGGCGCTTTTCTGTTGGATGAGCTGCCCGCGGATCTGACCGGCCTGGGGCTGAAGCTGCCGCTGTCATTCCGGCTGAGCTACGACAGCGAGGAGGAGTGCTGGCTGGGCAAGCCTTATCCCCGGCGGACCGTGCAGCAGGGGGCCAAGGGAGGGCGGCAATATGACGTCGAACAGGTGATGGCCATCTATCCAAACGTCATTCCGGACGCGGTGGCCCAGCACGGCAAGACGATCCCCCCGGAGGAGAGGCGAGCCTTCGTGACGGAAGCTTTTTGCGAAGCTGTGCGCAAATATCAGTCGCGCTACGGGGATATGGGAAGGTATCTGGTGCGGGAGGTGCGCGCCTGTCTGGCGCGGGAGAACAAGCGGTACGTAGCGGCATACCGTGACCGCTCTCTGGATCAGCCGCTAGGAAATGGCGAGGATGGCTTTTCCCTGTACGACCTGCTTCCCGGGGATGACGGCGATGGGCTTGCGCGGGCGGAGGATCGCATCATGTGGGAACAGTTCCGGGCGCGGCTATCGCAGGAGGAGCAGGATCTGATTCTGTTGCTGGAGTCGGGCTGTCCCTTGGACGAGGTCGAGCGGTGCCTGCGTTTGGAGAAGGTGGGCATCTACCGGCTGGGGAGAAAGGTGAGGGAGAAATGGAGGGCGTTTTCCGGGGAGGCGTGAGCTCTGGGGGACGAGGGGCGCATTCGAAAGAGCGGCAAGCCGCGTGCTTTGGTTCTTTGGGCGAAGAAGGAGGAGGGGGTTCGGCCCCTCCTCTTTACTTCAGCTGCGGGCGGCGGCGCTTTCGGCCTCGTCGTGGCGCTCGCGGAACAGCAGCGAGATGCACCACAGCGACGCGATGCCCACGATCGTATAGATCACGCGGCTGATCACCGCCGTCTGGCCGCCGCAGATGTAGGCCACCAGGTCGAACTGGAACAGTCCCACCAGCAGCCAGTTGATGCCGCCGATGATCGTCAAAATCAGTGAAGTCCGATCCAACATAGTTCGCTTCCTCCTTTTCATCCTGCGGTTCTCCGCATGGCAAGTTCATTCTTGCCACTTTTTCCGAATCTATACATGGCGGCGGGGCCGCCGGCCATCTGCTGCCGCGCTGAGGCGACGGACTTTGGCCCCGTAGATTATGGGGCCAAAGTCCTGCGGTGCGTTTCTGAAGGGGCGTTGGTGCGAGGCACGACCTCTGGCCCCATAGATCCGAGGGCCAGAGGTCTTCGTTTTGGGGAACGGGGGCCCGGTCTGAACGCGGCAGCAGAAGGGAGATTCCAAAGGACCTCAGGTCCTTTGGCAGGAATTCTTAAGGGACAGAGTCCCTTAAGCAGGTCTGGACAGAGTCCAGAACGGGTCCGGGCGGAGCCCGGCGTAAACCTAGCGGCCCGCGGTATCCAAACTATTGCCAGGCAATGCGAACCAAGGCCCCATCGCCCCCATACCGCGGGCCGCGCGAGGCGAGTTTTGGATTGGGAAGCCGGAAGGCTTCCCAATCCAAAAGAGCAAACGAACCTCCCGCATATGCCCGCCGTACCCATCCCGCCACCGCTCGAGGATTCCAATCCCTTTCCGCTGAACCAGACGCCGGCCCCCACGCCTCGATTTGTGGATGGATTTTTGAAAGCGTCCGTTCTTTCATCTGTTTTGCGCACATAGATAATTCCCACTTCGATGACAGGGGAGGTTTTCACTATGCTCAGAGCGCTTTCCTTTGGACGGCACGCGGGGGTTTCGGCGCGGCTGCGCCCGGTTGCGGAGTTGGGGAGGAGCCTGCTGCGGCCCGCGGCGGTGTGCGGCCTGATGTTCCTGGCGATGCGGGCGGAGCTGCTCCTGCGGGCGTCGCCGCTGGCGGTGGCGATGATGGCGGCGGGCCTGGCGGCGGGGGAGAGCGCCGGGGCGCTGGTGCTGGGCTGCCTGCTGGGTATGCTTCGGCTGCCGCTGACGGAGATTCCGCTGCTCCCGGCGCTGGGCTGCGCGGGGGTGCTGGCGGCGGAGCTGGCGCTGGAGCTGATTCCCGCCGGCCGGAAGTGGAGCGGCGACGGGCGCTGCGCCTTCATCGCCGGGGTGTTCGCGATGCTGCCCGCGATGATCTCCGGCGGTGGGGAGATACTGCCCTCGCTGCAGGCGCTGGCCTGCGCGGGCGTCGCCGCGGCCGCCGCGCCGTTTCTGAAGTCCGCGCTGACGCTCAGGCCCGGGCGCGCGCGGCTGATGTTCCAGGAGCGGCTGGGCGTTGCGCTGCTTGCGCTGGCGGCGCTGGCGGGGCTGAACATG
>CANQGC010000057.1 GCA_947600345.1 uncultured Clostridia bacterium | reverse complement strand
GCGGCAGCAGCAGGGAGAATCCAAGGAACCTCAGGTTCCTTGGCAGAGATTCTTAAGGGACAGCGTCCCTTAAGCAGGTCCGGGCAGAGCCCGAAACGGGTCTGGGCGGAGCCCAGCGTCTCCCAGCGGCCCGCGGAATCAATTCAAGCCCGGCAATGCGAACCACCGCCCCATCGCCTCCATACCGCGGGCCGCGTCGAGGCGAGTCTTTGTCTTGGGAAGCCGGAAGGCTTCCCAAGACAAAGGAGCAAACGGACGCTTCGCATTATGCGTTGCTTGGTTATACGCCGCGATTTCCGGCGGAGCGGGATCGCGGGGCCGCCTCTTGTGAGGCGGCCCCGCCGTGGCGTTGGCGCGCCTTCGCAACGTTCTGGAAGTTAGTGCGGCGGCTTTGGGGTGAGAAGCTGCGCTTCTCACTCCAAATCGGCGCCGCGTGCGGCCCGCGCAGTATGGCGTTCGAGAAGGTTGGTACGTATGGCGATTCTGGGTTTTGCGCGCGGGCCGCTGGGGTTACGGGGGAACGCCGGGCGCTGCCCGGACCTGCTTAAGGGACTCTGTCCCTTAAGAATCTCTGCCAAGGAACCTGAGGTTCCTTGGATTCTCCCTGCTGGGGTTACGGCGGAGACCTTAGCCAGCTGCGAAGCCTCCTCCCTCAACACGCAAACTCCGCCCCACAAACCGTGGGGCGGAGTCCTCTCTCTCAAGAAACCCGCATCAGCTCGATCCGCAACAGCGTCCGGCAACCGGCGTCGCTCACTGCAGAATCGCGCCCTTATCCGCCGAGCTGACCAGCTTCGCGTAGCGCGCCAGGTATCCGGTCTTGACCTTCGGCTCCGGGCAGACCCACTTGGCGCGGCGCTCGGCCAGCGTCTTCTCGTCCACCAACAACTCGATCTTACAGTTCGGAATGTCGATGGCGATCCGGTCGCCCTCCTCCACCAGCGCGATCAGTCCGCCGGCCGCCGCCTCGGGGCTGATGTGCCCGATGGACGCGCCTCTGGTCGCTCCGGAGAAGCGCCCGTCGGTGATCAGCGCCACGCTCTCGCCCAGGCCCATGCCGCAGATGGCGGAGGTCGGGTTCAGCATCTCGCGCATGCCCGGGCCGCCCTTCGGGCCCTCGTAGCGGATGACCACCACGTCGCCCGGCAGGATCTTCTTATTATAGATGGCGTCGATGGCCTCCTCCTCGGAGTCGAACACCCGGGCCGGGCCCTCGTGGACCATCATCTCCGGGGCGACGGCGCTCTGCTTCACCACGCAGCCGTCCACCGCCAGGTTGCCCTTGAGCACCGCGATGCCGCCGCTCTGGGAGTAGGGCTTGTCGATGGGGCGGATGATGCTCTCGTCCAGGTTCGCCGCGCCCTCCAGGTTCTCGGCCATGGTCTTGCAGGTGCAGGTCATCACGCTGGTGTCGAGCAGGTTCTTCTTGGTGAGCTCCTTCATCACGGCCAGCACGCCGCCGGCGCGGTCCAGGTCCTCCATGAAGGTATCGCCCGCGGGGGCCAGGTGGCAGAGGTTCGGCGTGTGGGCGGAGATGGCGTTGGCCTTGTCCAGGTCGATCTCCACGCCCGCCTCGTGGGCGATGGCGGGCAGGTGCAGCATCGTGTTCGTGGAGCAGCCCAGCGCCATGTCCACAGTCTCGGCGTTATGGAAGGCGGCGGGGGTCATGATGTCACGCGGCCGGATGTTCTTCTCCACCAGCTTCATCACCTGCATGCCGGCCTTCTTGGCCAGGCGGATGCGCGCGGAGTAGGGCGCGGGGATGGTGCCGTTGCCGGGCAGCGCCATGCCGATGGCCTCGCTGAGGCAGTTCATGGAGTTGGCGGTGTACATGCCGGAGCAGGAGCCGCAGCTGGGGCAGGCGTTCTCCTCGTAGTCGAGCACGCCCTGCGCGTCGAGGGTGCCGGCGTGGTAGGCGCCCACGGCCTCAAACATGTGGCTCAGGCAGGTGCGGCGGCCGTCCTTCAGGTGGCCCGCCAGCATCGGGCCGCCGGAGACGAAGATGGTCGGCACGTTGATGCGCGCGGCGGCCATCAGCAGGCCGGGCACGTTCTTATCGCAGTTGGGGATCATGACCAGGCCGTCGAACTGGTGGGCGATGGCCATCGCCTCGGTGGAGTCGGCGATCAGGTCGCGAGTGACCAGCGAGTACTTCATGCCGATGTGGCCCATGGCGATGCCGTCGCACACGGCGATGGCGGGGAACATGATGGGCGTGCCGCCGGCGGCGCGGATGCCGGCCTTGACGGCGTCGGCGATCTTATCCAGGTGCATGTGGCCGGGCACGACCTCGTTGTAGGAGCTGACCACGCCGATGATGGGCTTCTGGATCTCCTCCTCGGTCAGGCCCAGGGCGAACAGCAGGCTGCGGTTCGGGGCGCGTCCCACGCCCTTCTTGATGGAATCGGAAAGCATAGCGGTTTACCTCCTGTGTATGGTTTCGGAATTACAAGAGTCCGGGGATGAACAGCGGCACGAACACGATCAGCAGGAACACGATGATCAGGCCGATCAGGTACGGCACCACCGCCTTGGCGATCTTCTCGATGGGCAAGCCCGTGATGCCCGTGGCGACGAAGAGGTTGATGGCCACCGGCGGGGTGATCATGCCGATGGCGATGCCCACGACGAACAGTATGCCGAAGTGCAGCGTGCTGACGCCCAGCGCGCGCACCAGCGGCAGGAACACTGGCGTGAGGATGATGATGGCCGAGGAGGTCTCCATGAACACGCCCGCGATCAGTATGATGACCGAGATCAGGAACATGATCACGTACTTGTTCTGGGACACGCTCAGCACGGCGTTGGAGATGGTCTCCGGGATGCGCCAGTTCGCCAGCGCCCAGCCGAAGGGGCCGGAGCAGGCGATGATGATCATGATGACCGCGCTGGTCTTGGCGGAGCCCAGCATGATCTTGTAGAGCTCCTTCCAGCTCAGGTCGCGGTAGATGAAGGCCGACACCAGCACCGCGTAGATGACGGCGACCGCCGCCGCCTCCGAGGGCGTGAAGTAGCCGGAGAAGATGCCGCCCAGTATGATCAGGGGCATCAGGATGGCCGGGATGGCCTTCAGGAACTTCTTGGCGATGTTCTTCAGGTTGAACTTCGCGCCGGTGGGATAGTGCCAGCGGTAGGCCTGCCACAGCGCGATCAAAATCAGCGAGGCGCCCATGATGACGCCCGGGGCGAAGCCGGCCTTGAACAGGCGGTTGACGCTCTCCTCGGCGATGACGGCGTAGAGCACCATCGGCACCGACGGCGGTATGACCACGCCGATGGTACCGGCGGCGGCGACCAGCGCCGCGGCGGAGTCCTCGCGGTAGCCGCGCTTCTTGAGTTCGGGCACCAGCGTCGCGCCCACGGCGGCGGTGGTGGCCGCGCCGGAGCCGGAGATCGCCGCGAAGAACATGCCCGCCAGCACCGAGACCACGCTCAGTCCGCCGCGGATCATGCCCAGGAAGCTCTCGCAGAACTCCACCAGCACCTTGGAGATCTTGCCCTTGGCCAGCAGGTCGCCCGCCAGTATGAAGAAGGGCACGGCGATCAGGCTGAAGGAGTTGCAGGCGGTGAACATGCGCTGCACGACCATCATCATGCGCCCGCCGCCGTAGCCCGCGAACAGCGTCACCGCCGCCGCCGAGCAGATGGAGAAGGCCACCGGCACGCCGATCACCAAGAGGCCGATGAACACCAGGAACAGTATCGCAGCCATCAGCCCTCGACCTCCTTCGTACCCTTGATTTCATCGATGATCATCACCAGCGCGTGGATCAGCAGTATCAGCATGCTGATGGGCACGCAGAGGTAGATGTAGGACATCTTGATCGGCAGCGAAGTCGCGGTCATCGGGTTGCTGACCACGTACATCCAGCCGTAGTAGAGCAGCACCAGGAACAGCGCGAAGCAGATCGCGTGCACGATCACTCGCAGCCACTTCTGCGCGGCCTTCGGGAAGGCCTCCTGGATGAAGGTGATGGAGATGTTGCCGCTGTGGCGGTAGACGCAGGTCGCGCCCAGGAAGGTGGACCACACCAGCAGGTAGCGCGTCACCTCGTCCGACCAGGACAGCGCCGTGAACCAGGTGCGGAACACGATCTGCGCGGCCGTGAGGATCACCATCGCGCCGATCATCACCACGCACAGCGCGCCGCAGATGATGTCCAGCCCGCGGCTGATCCGGTCGAGTATCGTCTTGAACATATAAGCATTCCTCCCATGAAATCGGGCCCGGCGATTGCGTCCGGGTTCGTCTGAGCGGAGAGGCGATCCCTCTCCGCTCAGACCAGCCCGGCGGCCGGGGGCAAAGCCCCCGGCTGCCGCCGGATCGGTAGGCGAACAACGAAAGTCGCTCGGCCTGTTCAATCAAATCTGACGACATGCGCGTCAGATTTGGTTTCCCCCGTAGGCGAAGCCGCAGGGGGAAACGATACCTGCCAGTCAGGTTTCCGCCCGGAAATTGCGAAGCAATTTCAGGAAACCGCAGTTCCCCTCCCCTCGCGGAAAATCGTCAGATTTTCCGCGAAAGCGAAGCGGAATTTATTCCGCGAGCGCAGCCTGGATGCGAGAGAGGTAGTCGGCGTACTGCGGATAGGCGTCGTACACGCTCTGCACGGCGTCGCGGAAGGACTGCACGTCGGGCTCCTCGACGACCTCGGCGCCGGCGGCCTTGATGTCCTCCAGCTGGCCGGCCTCCTGCTCGGCGACCCAGGCGCGCTCGTACTCGGCGGCCTCCTGGGCGGCATCCTTGAAGATCTGCTGGGTGGCCTCGTCCAGATCGTTGAAGCGGGCCAGGCTCATGGTGATGATGGCGGTGGAGTAGCTGTGGCGGTCGAGCGTCACGTACTTCTGGCCGTACTCATCGGCGAGCTTGTAGGAGTGGATGACGTTGATGGGGTTCTCCTGGCCCTCGATGGTGCCCTGCTGCATGGCGGTCAGGGCCTCCTGCCAGGCCATCGGCACCGCATTCACGCCCAGGGCGTTGAAGGTGGCGGTGTAGATTTCGTTCTCCATCACGCGCAGCTTCAGGCCCTCCAGGTCGGCGGCCGTGGTCACGGGGCGCACGGAGTTGGTGACGTTGCGGAAGCCGCGCTCGGCGTAGGCCAGGCCCTTGAGGCCGGAGGCCTCCAGCGTGCCCAGCAGCTCCTGGCCGATTTCGCCGTCCAGGATCTTATAGGCTTCCTCGTTGTTGGCGAACAGGAAGGGCATGTCCAGCACGCCCATCATCTCGGAGAAGTTGATGAAGGGGCCGGAGGTCACGATGCCCATGTCCAGCATGTCCGTGGACATGGAGGCCAGCATGTCGGCCTCGTCGCCCAGCGTGCCGTTGGGGTAGATCTCGATCTTGTACTCGCCGTTGGTGCGCTCCTCAACCAGCTCCGCGAACTTCTCGGCCGCGACCTGGAAGGAGTCCTGCTCGTTGACGGTGGTGCCCAGCTGGAACGTGGTCTCGGCGGACGCCGCGACGGTCAGGCACATGGCCAGCGCCAGCGCCAGGGCGAATACCTTGCAAAGCTTGTTCATGATGGTTCATCCTCCAATGATGTAATGTTATTTCAACGCCCCTTCGCGAAGCGATTGAAATCGCCGGTTCCGCAAAAAAAGCCCTGCCTCCTCGCTTGAGGAGACAGGGGCGCAAACTCCTGCGGTACCACTCCACTTGCCGGGATTGCCCCCGGCCACTCGTTCGCATCTTGCGGGTCTCCCCGCGCCAATGCGCGGCGCGATAACGCGCGCCAGGCGTGTCGGCTTACGCAGCACCGTTGCCTTCAGCCGGCAGCTCCGGGATGATCTTCGCTCGCGGGATGCGCCGCCTCGCACCGCCCGGCGGCTCTCTGGAACATCTTGCGCGGGGTACTCCTTCCCATCAACGCCCATATTCAGATTGGTTTTAATTATACTCGGATTGCAGAGCAAGTCAATGTGTTTTCAAAATTTTACGAAGAGGGCGAAATCTTTCGGAAGTTTGGGCGGGGTGAAGGGGAGGTTGTCAGAATGGGGTTCGTTGGAAGGGGAGATGGGGAGTTAGTGGCGGCTGTTTTGAAATGGGAAGCCATTCGGCTTCCCATTTCAAAAAGCGCCGCGGCGGCCCGCGGTATGGAGGCGATGGAGCGGTAGTGCGCATTGCCGAGGCTTTGATTCTTTACCGCGGACCGCCTGGGGGGCGGGGCCTTGTGCCTCAAACCGCAATCGCCTAGTTAGCGCAGCCTCTGGGGCTACGCTGGGCGCTGCCCAGACCTGCCAAGGAACCTGAGGTTCCTTGGATTCTCCCTTCTGCTGGCGCGCGCTTGAGGACGCCGCCTCAAAAGCCAATCAAGCCGCCCCCGTCTACGGGGATGCAGGCACCGGTGATGTAGCGGGCGGCATCGCTACACAGGAAGGCCGCGCACATGCCCACGTCCATCGGGTCGCCCACGCTTCCGGCGGGAATCCGGCCCAGTATCTTCGCCCTGCGCTCCGAGTCGGCGTCGGTCGCCCGATGGAACATCGGCGTATCGATCCAGCCCGGCGCGATGCAGTTGACCGTGATGCCGTCGCCCGCCAGCTCGGCAGTCAGCGCGTGCACCAGCCCCAGCACGCCCGCCTTGGCGCTGGAGTAGCCCGCCACCATCGGCATGCCGATGTAGCTGGTCATGCTCGCCTGGAAGAGTATCCTCCCCCACTTCCGCTCGCGCATGCCCGGTATGAACGCCCGGGTCAGCGCAAAGGCCCCGGTCAGGTGCACGTCCAGCACCGCGCGGTACTCCTCGGGCGTCATGTCCCAGGCGAACTTCTTGCAGTGGTTGCCCGCGTTGTTGACCAGTATGTCCACCGGCCCGTGCTCGGCGAGGATGGCCCTTGCCGCCTCCTCGGCGCGGTCGGTGTCGGTCACGTCGAAGGCGAAGAACGCCGCCTTTCCGCCAAACTCCCTCAGTGCCTCCGGCATGCCGCTCGCGCCGCGGCTGACTGCCACGACCTTCGCGCCCGCGCCGATCAGGCAGCGGGTGATGGCCAGGCCGAGCCCGGTGGCTCCGCCGGTGACGACGGCCGTGCGGCCGGTCAGGTCGCACCAGTTTGCCATGCTGAATTCGCGCTTCTCTTCCTCAGTAAACGGCCGCATGTTCTCTACCTCCGTTCGCAGTCCGCCCTGCGGGCTTCCTTCTCTTGATACTTATAGGGGATGTGAAACTCCCGGTGGCCCAGCGCTTCCGCCTTGGTGGGCTTGCCCGCGGCGGTCTCCGCGATCAGTTCCGCGAGCAGTCGCGCGACCTCGTCCTGGCGCAGCTCGCCGGTGAGCGAGGGGCTGGCGTCAAAGTCCAGGTCGCCGGACATGCGGCGGAAGGTCTCGGCGTTGCCGGTGATCTTCAGGCACGGCGCGACGGGGCTTCCGATCACGCTGCCTCGGCCGGTGACCAGCAGCACAACGTGTGCACCGCAGGAGATCAGATCCATCAGGCCCTCGCTGTCGTTGGGATTGGTGATGCCGTACTGCACGGGGTTTGGGTCCGGCGTGCTGTCCAGCAGCCAGAGCCCCGGCTCCGGCGGCGGAACCGAAATCTTGACGACGCCCTGGATGGGCCGCGAACCGCTCTTGGCGATGGCGCCCATGCTCTTCTCCTCGATGGTGGAAAGTCCCCCGGCGAAGTTGCCGGGGCTGACGGAGAACTGGCCCACGCTGCGGCAGTAAGCGATCATCTTGTCGTAGGCGTGGCGCAGCTCGGCGCGGGCCCGGTCGTTTGCCGCCCGGGAGAGCAGCAGCCAGTCCAGGCCCACGGCCTCGACGATCTCCTCGAATATGGCCGTGCCGCCGGAGTCCACCAGCAGATCGAAGAAGCGCCCGACGGCCACGTTGCCCGCCAGGCCGCTGGTGAAGTCGCTGCCGCCGCACTCCGCGCCGACGGTGAGGTCGCTGAGTCCCATCGGCACGCGGGGCGTGTTCCGCAGTTCGTCCAGCAGCTCCCTGGCCCAGGCGGTTCCCCGCTCCACGGCGGGCAGCGTGCCGCCCTCATTCTGGATGAACAGCCACCTGGCGGGCTTGCCCGCGCGCGCCGCGATCTCCGCCAGCCGCTCGGGCTGAACGTACTCGCAGCCCAGGCCCACGGCCAGCACCGCGCCCACGTTGGGGTGGCGGATCAGCCCGGCGAGCAGGTTGACCGCGCACTGGCTGTCCGTGCAGCCGTCGAAGCCCACGAGCTGCACGTCCGGGCTTTGGCAGCCCTCGACGATCCCGCGCGCCACGAACTCCGCGCACTTCACCGTGTAGATCACCAGCACGCAGTTGCGCACGCCGATGCCGCCGCCCTCCCGGGCGTAGCCCCGCCAGCGCAGGGCGCGAAGCTCCTCCAAGCTGGGGATTTCCTTCCTACTCATAGCGCGTGTCCTCCGGCGCGCCGGTGCGCAGGTTCAGGTGCGCGCTGCGCTCGTCGTATGCGCTGCGCATCACGTGCAGGTGTACCCAGCTTCCCGGCATGATGTCCGCGGTGGCGACGCCGATGGGCACGCCGTACTTCACCACGTCCGCGCCCTCCGCGATGAACTTGACCGCGAGCTTGTGGCCCCTGGGGATCGGCTCCACAGCCTCGACCTGCTCCGCCTCCCCATCGCCCGCCAGCCGCACCGGACCGGGGGCGAGCTCCGTCAGCGCCGTGGCCACATTGTCCCGGGCATCGATCTGAAACGCCGTCCGCTCCATACGCTCGCCTCCCTAGAGCACGCCGAACCTGGCGAAGGCCTCGGTCACGGACATGCCTGCTTCGATGGCCCTGCGCATGGTCTTCTCCGTCGCGGCCTTCTCCAAGGCGCGCTCGACGACCTCCGAAATAATCCCCTTCGGAATCACCAACACTCCATCCAAATCGCCGAAGATCAGGTCGCCGTCGTGGACAGTGACCTGGCCGATCTCGATGTCGCAGCGGTAGTCGAACACATAGGTGCGGATCGACGAGTCCTGCGCCCAGGTGCCGGTGCAGAACACGGGGAAGTTTTGCTCCAGCACCTGCGGGGTGTCCCGGCTATAGCCGTCGAGCACCGCGCCCACCGCGCCCCGCGCCTTGGCGCTGGCGGTGAGCAGCTCGCCCCAGAGCGCGCTGTGGTGCGCGCCGGTGGCGACGTAGATCTCGTTGGGCCGGAGCTGATCCAGCGCCTCGGTCATGTAGCCGAAGGGCTTCTTCGGCGCGCCGTAGACGTCGTTCTCCAATATCGTGCAGGCGAAGCCCGCCAGCTTGAGCCGCTGATCCGCTTCGCCCGCGACGGGCGGGGCGGGCACCTGCGCCGCCAGCGGTCGGATCGCCGGGGGCAGGAACTGGTGGCTGTAGCTCATCTGATCCAGTATGTCGCCCACCACGGGCGTGTAGAGCTTCTCGCGGATCAGGGCGAGCATCTCCTCATCGCTCTTCCACAGGGGCATCGCGGACATCTCCCTTCGATGATGGTTTCATTCAGTCGGGCAGCAGCGTCAGCGCGAAGCGGAACGCCTCCGCGTCGAGCCGGTACTTGTCCTGCAGCGCCGGGCCGCAGCTTCCGCTGCCGATGCCGGTCTGCATATAGTCCAGGCAGAGCACGGTGTCCCGGCCGGGCATGAGCTCGAAGTCGTGGGCCCTGGACATCAGCTCCTCCTGGCTGTAGCGGGAGGCGTTGAAGCTGAAGCTTCCGCCCTCCCCGGCGGCGACCCGCAGCCTCGGGCCGTCGCCCACGCCCAGCAGCCGGCAGCCCCAGTGGCTTCCGTTCTCCTGGGGGCGGATGTAGTTGACGAACAGCGAATCCGCGTCCGCTTCGAACCTTCCGAACCAGGCGGCGCGATGTTTGTCCACGTAGCACTCGCCGGGGCCGTAGCCCAGGTACTCCACGCCCCGGCCCAGCTCCTCGCGCAGGAACAGCCGCAGCCCGAAGCGCGGCAGGCAGACCAGGTGCCCCGGCCTGCGCATGTCCGCCGCCAGGCGGATGCGCCCGTCCGGCTCCACGCGCCAGCGCACGTCGCCCTCCAGGAAGCAGCGGCGGCCCACGGCGGCGAAGCGCAGGTTGGTCGCAATCTCCACGCCGCCGTCCCGCTCCTCGACACTCGGCTCGGAGGCGCGCACGACGGGCCGATCGTAGCCCAGGTCCCGCCACAGGGCGTCGAGCTCGAGTCCGCGCAGGTCGTTGTCCGTGGGCGCGCGGTAGAGGTTGTACTCCATCGGCCTGGACAGCAGCTCCCGGCCCCCGAGCACCAGGCTGGAGAAGGCCCCCGTCCGGGCGTCGTAGGTGTAGGCGAACTTGCCCCTCTCGCCCTCGCCACAGACCCGCAGGCGGCGCTCGCCGCGCAACAGCTTGAGCGGCCTCCGCGCCTCCACCTTCGGCAGCAGCGCTTCTGCGTCCGGCGCGGCCTCGGTCAGGTCGAGCTGGTCGAAGCCCAGCTCCCAGCCCTCCGGCACGGCGGGCGAGGCGAACCTCGCGCGGTAGATCAGCCGCAGATGCCGCCAGCCCTCCCCCGCTGCCGCGCAGGGCAGCGGAAGCTCGGCTGCCTCGCGGGGCGGCACGGACGGCAGCGCCAGCGCGCCGCGCTCGCAGACCTCGCCGTTGCGCGCCATCTCCCACTCGCAGGTCACGGCGTCGCGCAGGTCGGCGAAGTCCAGGCGGCTGCGGATGCGAATCCTGCCCTCCGGCGTCAGCTCCGCGCAGGCGGGCCGGGTCACGTTCTTGAACTCCGTCAGAGACGAGTGGGGCGTTCCGTCCGGCGCGGTGAGGCCATCCACGCAGAAGTTGCCGTCGTTGGGGAACTCACCCATGTCGCCGCCGTAGAGGAACTTCGGCCTGCCGCTACGATCGTCGCCCGCGTACTGGGCGTGGTCGCGCCACTCCCAGACGAAGCCGCCCGCGAAGGCCGGGTGCTTATAGATCAGCTCAAAGTAGTCGCCCACGTCGCCGGAGCTGTTGCCCATGGCGTGGGTGAACTCGCAGAGAATCAGCGGCTTGGTGCCCGCCGTCTCCGCCAGGTAGCGCTCGGTGAATTCGCCCATGCAGGCGATGAACTCCTCCCTGAGATCGAACGCCGCGCCCTCGAAGTGGTTGCGCAGCCACTCGAGGGAGGGGTACATCCGGCTCGTGACGTCGAGCATCGAGAAGTCCGGCGTGCGCGCGGGATTGTGGTACAGGTTCTCGTAGTGCACCAACCGGGAAGGATCGTATTCCTTGACCCAACGGCCCGCGCGCTCCAGGTTTTCGCCCCAGCCGGATTCGTTGCCCAGCGACCAGATGATGACCGCGCACTGGTTCTTGTCCCGGATGGGGTTCTTGCGCACCCGGTCGAGCACGGCCTCCCGGCAGGCGGGATTGTCCATCATGGCCGAGGCCAGCTCGTGGAAGCCCCGGCAGTAGCCGTCCCGGTTGTAGCCCTTCACGCCCTCGGCCTGGCCCGCGCCGTGGGTCTCCAGGTCGGCCTCGGAGATCACGTAGAAGCCGTAGCGGTTGCAGTACTCCATCATCACCGGCGGGCAGGGGTAGTGGCTGGTGCGGATGGCGTTGACGTTGTGGCGCTTCATCAGCTTGAGGCCCTCGTCCCACTGGAAGGAGCCGGTGGCGTTGCCGGTGCGGGGGTCGCTCTCGTGCATGTTGACGCCCTTCAGCTTGACGGGCCTGCCGTTGACGCAGAGCACGCCGCCCTCCACGGACACGCTACGGAGTCCGATCTGCTGGGGGATGAATTCGCCGTCCAGGCAGAGCAGCAGCATGTAGAGCTTCGGCTGCTCGGCGTTCCAGAGCAGCGGATGCTCGATATCGAAGTTGAGCTCCGCCGCCTCGGCGGAGGCGTCCGCGCAGGCTTCGCCGGCGCAGCTCCCGTCCGGGGCGAACAGCTTTGCCGAAAGCTTCGCGCCGGGCCGGGGGTTTTCGATCTCCGCGTCCACGCGCAGCTTTGCGGCGGCGAAGTCCGCTTTCAGCTTGGTGTGGGCGAAGAAGTCGCGCACGTGGGTCTCGGGGCGGTCCAGCAGGTAGACGTCCCGGAAGATGCCCGTCAGGCGGAACTTATCCTGGTTCTCGAAGTAGGTGCCATCGCAGAACTTGAGGTTGAGCACCACCAGGTGGTTCTCGCCCTCGGCGAGGAGTTCGGTCACGTCGAATATGCTGGTGGCGTGGGAGACCTGGCTATAGCCCACGAACCTGCCGTTGAGCCAGGCGTAGAAGCAGGAGTCCACGCCCTCGAACGTCAGCTCCGCCCGCGGGGCATCGGGGTTCCTCCTGTATTCAAAGCAGGTATGGTATGCGCCGCAGGGGTTATCCTCCGGCACGCGGGGGTAGTCGTGGGGGATGATGGCGTCGATGTTGACGTACTGGAAGACGCCGTAGCCCTGGGCCTGCCAGCTACAGGGCACGTCGATGCCGTCGGCGTCGATCCAGTTGAGGCCGGGGTCGGCGATGTCCTGGGGCACGTCGGCGAAGCGCGCGTAGTAGCGGAAGTCCCAGCGGCCGTTGCGCAGGTGGAGCCTGCCGCTGTCTTCCCTGCGCTGCGCGAGCGCGGCTTCCTCCGATTCGTAGGGGATGTAGTAGGCCCGGTCCGGCAGGGTGTTTACGTGGAATACTTCGGGGTTCTCGTGGTAGCGCTCGAGATGCATGCGCCCATCCTCCTTGCGTTGCTTGCTTTCGCTGGATTCAGTATAGCACAGTGGGGGCGAAAGGGGTAGTCCTCTTTTTGCGGGGGAGGGAAAAAAAGTTAGGGATGAGGCGGGAGGTTGCGTTTGCTGTTTTGAAATGGGAAGCCGGATGGCTTCCCATTTCAAAAGGCGCTTCGAGCGGCCCGCGGTATGGAGGCGATGGATTGTTGGTGCGCATTGCCGGGGGGATTGTTAGGAACCGCGGGCCGCGGGGGTGACGCCGGGCGCTGCCCGGACCCGTTTCGGGCGCTGCCCGGACCTGCTCAAGGGACGCTGTCCCTTGAGAATTCCTGCCAAGGAACCTGAGGTTCCTTGGATTCTCCCT
>CANQGC010000056.1 GCA_947600345.1 uncultured Clostridia bacterium | reverse complement strand
TGATCAGCTCCTGAAGTTGGGCGGCGGGCGGCGTCGCGATGCCGAACAGCTCCCGGTTGCGCGCGTCGTCCCAGTGGTGGCGGCTGATGCGGAAGCGGTCCAGCTTGTGCAGGCAGCGCAGCCTGGGCACCCGGTCCAGGTTCATGCCGTTGCTGTTGACGCCCACCATCATCCGCTCCCCGAAGATTTCGAAGATCATGCACAGCGCGTCGTCGAGCAGCTCCGGCTCGCTCATCGGCTCTCCGCCGCTGACGGCGATGTAGTTGAGCGCGTCCTCGGCGCGCAGCGCCCGCAGCGCCCGCTCCAGCTGGCGCAGGTCCACGCGCCGCTTTTCGCTGTGATCCCCGGCGATGCAGAAGGGGCAGCGCGCCGGGCACCACTGGGTGAGCATTATGGTCAGCATCAGCTGGCTGTGGGCGGGCCGGAGCTGGTAGTGCGCGCCATCGGCAGAGCACTCCACGTTGCGGATCGTCAGCGGATGCCCCAGCACGTTCATCGTGCGCAGCAGCGGCAGCGCGCCGCCGTCACAGGATGGACATGAGCAGATACTTTGCATAGACTTCCTCCGTAACGGCCCGGCTGCTGACCGGGCCCTTCTCCGTGAACACCGCCACGTCCGTCCGATCGTAGCCGCTCCCGTTCAGAAAGTTCAGGCTGCCCACCCAGTACCGCACGCCCCGGAGGACCAGCGGGCGCGCCGTGCAGTAATACCACTGCGCCCGGATGACGGAGGCGCGAAACATCACTCTTCCGTTGCCTCCGCGCGGCATGGGCGGGTCGATGATGACCAGATCCGAGAGATGGCGGTTCGGCTTCGGCGGCTCGCGGCCAAACAGGGAGCCGCGCAGCAGAAGGTCGGCGGTGCGCTCCGCCTGCGGATGGATCACGTTGCGCGCCTTCCCGCGGACGATCCTCATGATGGCATCCAGTATGCTCGTCCGCGCGCGGCCGCCCTCCACGGCCAGGCAGGGCAGCGGATCGGTGAACGACTTCGGCTCCTGAGCGCCGTTGGCGGCGAACAGCTCGTCCACGCCGAAGGGAAACCACGGCGTATGAAGCGGATCGGGGCATCGGGCGCCCAGGGTTTCCCAGCTTCCGGTGAAGATCTGGCGCTTCCCCGAAATCGGGTGGGAATTTGCCAGCACCGCCCGCCAGGCATCCGCGCGCATTCCGCGCCACAGCTCGACCGCCCACGGGCGGACGCTCTGCGCCGTCGACCGGTTCCATTCCCGCAGGCTATTCGGCAGGATCAGCTTGTCCGCGTCCAGATCGCCGATGGATTGAATGCCCTCCTCCACCACGAGCTCGGCGGGGCGCGGGTCGCTATGCTTCCAGGCATGGTCGCTCACGCTTCGTATGTGGTGACCGTCCCGCGTGTGCGCGGGGATCCGGTTGCCGCCGGGCTTCGGATTGAACAGGAGCAGGCTGTCGTCCACCACCAGCATTTCGTCCGTCATGCAGCTATAGATGCGAACCCCCTCCTCTCACATGCAACCTCTGTGCGATGCCCATTCCTCCCGCTTTCTGCGAAGCGCGCGCGCGTTCGTGAGAACCCGCTCCACGTCCGTCATGGAGGCGATGCGATTGGATTCGCCCAGTGCGCGGACCTCATCGTCTCCGGTCAGTGTGCGCAGAAGATCCAGATACTTCGAATCCACATTCTGGCGCTCCAGTATGCGGCGGAGCGAGCTGAAGGCGGTGCGCATTCGATTCCCTGAGTCCCTGTCGTTCGAACACATCTTCCGGATGTGCTCGATGAACGCGAGCAGCTCCTTTTCCTTCACGGGCCCATCCCTCCTTCGAGCTTCCTCGCCAGCAGCGCGCAGGCGGCCTCGTACGCGCCCGGCTGCTCGCTCATTCCGGCGTAGAAGTGAAGCGCCTTCCAGGCCAGCAGCGCGTCCGGGCGGGTGAGATCGCGGAACAGGCGCTCCATCTCGCCCTCGGACATCCCGCCGAGCAGTCGCTCCACGATTGGCAGCAGCTCCATCAGCGCGCCGTACGCCTCTCTGCCGTCCGTGGCGTGGATCAGCCGGTCGCCGCAGAGCCCCGGTTCACGCAGCGCGCCCAGCATGGGCAGCGCCCGCACGGCGGCGTCGAGCAGCGCTGCCTGGCCCGCCGCGCTGAAGCATTCCCGCTCCGACGGCCCCACGGAGGCCGCCAGCGCCTCGATGGGCGATGGCCCTGCAGGAGTTGCCGGCGCCTCGGTCGGCGCCTCGGTCGGCGCCTCCGCCGCGCCGCTCGATTCGCGCTCCGCTCGCGCGTCCACCGCGCCCTGCGCCTCCGGCGGCTGGGTTCGGCCGGCCTTCTCGGCGCTTTCCATCGCTTCGGCGATGCTGGCGATCCGCCGCTCCGCTTCACTCAGGGAGCCTTCCGCCCGAAGTTGCCCTGCCGCGCCGGTTGGATTGGACGCTTCAAAGGCGGCCTTCGCCGGCCCGGCGCTCCCGTTCCGCTCGATGAACCGCCGCTTCAGCCACCTGCGCAGCCGAATCTTGACGTAGAGCGCGAGCGCGAACACGACCGCCCCGATGATGAGCGGCGCCGCCGAGCCGTTGTAGCTCTGGGTGAAGACCACGCAGGCGCACGTAAAGATTTCCATGCAGTCGAACACGACGAGCAGCAGCAGCCAGTCGCACAGGTACCGGGCCCAACGGAAGCCCCTCATGGCGCAGAAGAGGAACCCAATCGCCAGGAACGCAAGCCCGATCACGATCGCCTGCGGGCGCGCGCTCTCCCGCTCCGAAAGGCGCATGAGCAGGAGCAGCACGCCGGGAACCTGAAGGAAGACGCCCAGCCATTCCAACCGACTTTGCCCCTTGTCGGACATGCCGCAACCCACCCCGCAGACGCAATGTAAACTACCCGCATCTATTGTATCATGGAATTTGAAAATATGCTACCACTTCTCGTCGCGTTTCTCGCCAAAAAAGCGGCGCAAACGGCAAGGAAAGAAAGCTTGCGGAAGCACATTGCCTGTTCAGGGAAATCCGGCAAGCGGCCGCAGATCCTTCGGTATTTTTTCCCGAAAGTTTGCGAAATGTATTGAAACGATGCCATCCATGGATTAGAATGGAGGTAGTGGTACGGCGGCCCGAGTGTGGGCGAGCGGCCCTGAGAGGGGCAGGCTGCGATTTGTGCGTGAGAGGTGGATTGGAATGCGTTCCTTCTTCAAGAGAGGCTTTTCCCTTTTGCTGGCGGCGGCCGCGCTGCTGGCGTCGCTTCCGTGCGCCGCGCTGGCGCAGAATTTGCGGCCCGCGCCGTTTCCGGATGTTTCCGAGGAGGACAGCGACGCAGTCACCTACGTGTACGATTGGGGACTGATGGAGCCTTTCGAGGACGGGCAGTTTAAGCTGTGGCTGGACGCGACGCGCGCCGAGCTGGCGGCGGCGCTCTATCGCCTGGCCGGAGAGCCGGAGGCGGAGGGGGACGCACTCTTTCCCGATGTGGATGCGGGCGACGCGCGCGCGGACGCCATTCGATGGGCCGCCGGCGCCGGATTGATGGACGGCCGCGGCGATGGCACGTTTGGAGCGCAGGATCCCGTCACGCGGCGGGAGCTGGCGGTCGCCCTGTACCGCTGGGCGAAGGCCTGCGGGTACAATCGGAGGATCGGAAGCCTGGAGGCGTACCCGGACGCCTGGATCGCCCCGGGGGACGCGGCGGAGGCCGCGGCCTGGGCGGCGTGCTCGGGGATCGTGGCGCCCCTCACGGACGGACTATTGCACCTCGAGGACGCCGCCACCAGGGGCAACCTCGCCGCCGCCCTCCTGGCCCTGGCGGCCCCCGCCAACAGCTCCGTGCCGAAATCCGCGGCGGCGAAGTATGAGGCCCTCGCCGACGCGCGCCGGGCGAAGATACTCTCGTCCCCGACGGAGATCGTCAAGTCCGACACCTACATCCCCGGCGAGACGTACACGGGAACCGCCTACTACGTGTCCTCCAGCGAGGGGAACGACGACAACAGCGGCACCTCGCCGGACAGCCCCTGGAGGACCGTGTGGAAGCTCACGGTCACGGACTTCCAGCCCGGCGACGCCATATTCTTCAGGCGCGGGGACATGTGGCGCGAATGCCTCGAGAGCAATTCCACGGGCATCACCTACTCGGCCTACGGCGAGGGACCCAAGCCCGTGTTCACGCCCTCCGAGGAGAGCGGCGTGGGCGCGGAGAAGTGGGAGCTCTGGTACGAGGGGGACGACGGCCGCAGGATTTGGAAGTTCTACCGGGACATGCTGCCCGTGGGCGGCATCTATCTGGGCGGCACGAGCTTTGCGGCCACGCGCGCCTATGCCTACTGGACGGGCGAGCATTACGTGGACATCGACTTTACCTACAATCCCGGCATCATTCCGGAGAACCACACCGGCGTGCGAATGATCGTGGGCGGGGAGCAGCGGCCGGAGACGAGCCTTGAGGACTATGAATTCTGCTGCATGGCGGAGCCGTCGGAGAAGAACAGCTTCCCGATTTCCGTCGAGCAGCCCGGCCCCATCTACCTGCGCTGTGATGCAGGCAATCCCGGCGAGCTCTACGACTTCGTCGAGTTCTGCGGCATGGATTGTGGCGTCAGCGTGCGGGAGGACAGCGTCTACGACAACGTGGCCGTGTACTTCTGGAGCACCTTCGCCTTTTGGGGGGAGGAGGGGCGCGACGACAACGTCATCGTCCAGAACTGCGAGCTGGCGTACGGCCGCACGACCATCAATTGCTACATCCAGAGCGAACCGACCGTCGAGTATCTGCTCATGAGCGACGGCATCTACGGCGTGGTCCGGAACGCCATCATCCGAAACAACTACGCCCACGACAACGACGGATCGGGGGTCACCTTCGAGACGGGCCCGGATAACAACGGCCCGCTGTCCGGCGTCAACTTCACATGCAGCGGGAACCTGTGCGAGTACTGCGGCGTGGGCCTTGCGTTTAACGACGGGAACGACCTGTTCCACTTCGACAACATGACCATCACCGACAACATCATCGTGAACGCGGGGTACACCCAGAGCCCGAGCACCGCGAACATCAACTGCTGCAGTCCGCTCGCGGATCTCACGCTGGGAATCTGGGGCAGGATTTCGGCGAAGCGGCTGGAGGTTTCGGACAACGTCTTCATGCGGAGCCGGCGCTACGTGCTCGACTGCGGCATCGATTCGGTCTTTGAGACGGACAATGGCGTCTTCTTCCACGACAACGTCTACATTCAGGATATAGACAAGCTCTTCGGCCCCGACTGCTTTAGTAACTATCTCTTTCGTGCCTCCGATCCGCTGCTGCGGCCGGGAATGCGCGAATACCTGGGCGGCGAAAACGAGACCATACTCATACTGGCGGACCGCGAGCCGGTCGATCCCCTGGTCGGGGCGGACTTCACGCTGCCCGCCGGCCTGACCGGCATCGAGGATGAGGCGTTCGCGGGCCTGGCGATGACGGCGGTGCGCTGCCCGGATGGGCTTCGCTCCATCGGCGGCCGCGCCTTCGCGAACTGCGCCAATCTGCGCCAGATCTACATACCGCCCTCGGTGCTCGCCATCGCCGGGGATGCCTTCGAGGGCTGTGGCGAGGATATGACCATCTACTGCGCGTCCGGAACCGAAGCCGAGCGCTTCGCCCTGGAGCGCGGCTATCGCTGCGTGGCGATCGGATGACCTCAGCTCGCCTCGTGGCGCAGCTGGCCGCGCTCGCAGCGGTTGCCCCAGGAGTCGATGAGCTTGTTGTCCCGGTAGACGCAGATGATCTCGCAGTTGTTCGTGCAGCGGCCGCAGCTGACCTCCCGGGTGTGGAACTCCATATCCTCGATGCGGAAGTCGAAGGGGCTCCGGGCCTCGGCCCTGCGGGCGAGGATCGCCATGCCCAGCGCGCCCATCAGGTGGCCGATTTCGTCCACGATGATGGGCTGGTCCAGCGCCCGCTCGAAGGCGGCCACCACGCCCCTGTTCTTGCTGACGCCGCCCTGGAACACGATGGGCCCGGCGATCTTCTTGCCCTTGCCCACGTTGTTTAAGTAATTCGCCGCCACCGCCTGGCACACGCCGGCGATGATGTCCTCCCGGGGGTGGCCCATCTGGATCTTGTGCACCAGGTCCGATTCGGCGAACACCGTGCACCTGGCGGCGATGGGGGTGGGATGCTTGGAGCGCAGCGCGTAGTCGCCGATCTCCTCCACCTCGATGCCAAGCCTGCGCGCCTGGCTGGACAGGAAGGCCCCTGTGCCCGCGGCGCAGAGCGTGTTCATGGCGTAGTCCACGGCCACGCCGTTCTCGATCAGTATGATCTTGCTGTCCTGGCCGCCGATCTCCAGGATCGTGCGCACCTCCGGGTGCTTGGAGATAGTGCCCACCGCGTGGGCGGTGATCTCGTTCTTGACGATGGTCGCGCCCACGATGGAGCCCACCAGCTTGCGGGCGCTGCCGGTGGCGCCGGTGGCCACGATGCGGTAGCGCTCCGCGTCGAAGCGCGCCTCCAGCGAGCGCAGCAGCCGCTTCACCGCGCCGATGGGGTCGCCCTCGGTCCAGATGTATTCGCTGCAGAGTATGTCGTTGTGCGCGTTCGTCACCACGCCCTTGGTGGAGATGGAGCCCACGTCGATGCCGAGGAACGCGTCCTCCCTCGGACTTTCCTTCCTTGGATTCTCCTTCGCTGAATTTACGCTCATCGAGCCTTTTTTCTCCGGAGCCTCGCTCAGCGGGGCTTTATTCATGGAAGCGCCTTTCATTGGATCACCTTCCTGCGCATTTGAATCATATCGTAGAAAGCCTCCAGCCGGGTCATGAGCCCCGTGTCGCTGGACTGGGAGTCGAAGGTCAAAAACAGGATCGGAATCCTGTTCTGCTGGGCGATGGCCTGCAGCGCCGGCATCACGTCGATCTCCGGCGTGCAGTTGGCGGACTTGATGTGCATCAGCCCGTCGAAGCCCCGCTCGGCGTACTGCCGCGCCGCCCAGATGTTGGCGGTGGAGGTGGGGCCCATCTCGTACTGGCTCAGGTCCCGGATCTTGACGTTCAGGTTCTTCTCGCCGGGGTAGTGGATCATGCGGTTCGTGACCGTCATCCAGCGGTGAATCTCCACGCCCATGCCGGAGAGCTTCTTCTCCACCTCCAGGTTCGAGAACTCGTCCATCGCCGTGTAGAACTCGCCCACGATGCCCACCCGCAGCGGCCGCACCGGCTTCTCGATGGGAATCTCCAGGAAGGCGCGCTTCACGGCCTGGTGGGCGACCTCGATCTCCGCCTTCGTATCGGCGGCGTAGAGGGCGTTCAGGAAGGTCTGGTACGCGGCCTCGTAGCCGCCGGGCCGAACCTGGAAGCCGCAGTTCTGGTACAGCTCGCCGGTGACCTCGTCCAGGTACTCCGCCATGCGGAAGGCGTCCATCGCCGCCAGCGCGAGCTTGCGGATGCTGAACCTCGGGTTGACGAACTTCGCCGCCTTCAGGAAGTCGCGCTTTTTGCCGGTGTCGTAGACGGCGAGGTTGAGGAAGTCGAACTCGTAGCCCAGGTCGCGCAGAATCTGCTCCTCCAGCTCGCCGTAGTAGCCCAGCTTGCACAGGCCGTAGACCATCATCAGCGTGTCCGCCCCGGCCTCCAGGCACTCGATCATGCTGCCCAGCAGCGTCTTGAAGGGCGTGCAGGCGTAGTCCGGGCTGTAGCGCGCGCCCAGCTCCAGCGTGCGCCGGGTGAGCTTCGGCGGCACGATGCACTTCGCGCCCAGGCCCTGCTCCAGGATGTACTTGATCGCGCAGTTGTACTCCGCGTAGCGGGGAAAGGCGATCTTGCGCGGCTCGTTCTCCTTCATAGCGCGCCCTCCTTGAAGCGGATGATGTCGACGAAGCTCTCCAGCCGCGTCTCGATTCCGGCGATGCCGCTCTGGTCGTCCAGCACCAGGTTCAGCATCGGTATGCCCTGCACCCGGCGCAGCAGCAGGTCGTTGACCATGGCGTCCGGCCCGCAGGGGAATACGCTCAGCAGCACGATGCCGTCCACGCGCCTCCGGTTCATGGCGATGCAGCCCACCAGCTCCCGGTTGGTCTGCCACTTGCAGGTGGGGGAGAGCTCCGCGCTGTGGCGCAGCGCCGCGTCCCGGTCCACCAGGTCGCCCCGGATCGGAACCGCGCCCAGGCGCGAGAGGCCCTTGAGCACCGGCTCGCCGATGTAGGCGTCGTCCAGCACGTAGCCGTGGCCGCAGACGAGTATCTTCATTCCATCGGACTTGTACAGCGCCTCCTGGGCCCTCACCTCCCGGGCGTAGTGGCGCAGCATCAGCTTGCGGGCCCGGCGGTAGGCGCGGCGGCTCTCCCGGGCGCCGTGGCCCAGCTGCGCGCCCAGATGGAGGAAGGCGTCCTCCTCGGTCCTGCGGTGGTTGACGTCTACCTCGTAGGTCAGGAACTTCTGGGGCGCATTCCGGAAGGTCACGCGGGTCACGTCCGGCAGTCCCTGGAAGCGGGAGCACATCCGGGCTCGGTGGCTGAAGCTGGCGATGCGGGGCACCAGTATGTAGTCGCACTTGCCCACGAGCGCGTCCACGTGGCCCATGAACAGCTTGCTGGCCAGGCAGCTCTCGTCCACGGAAAGCGCGCTACCCCGCTCCAGGGTGCTCCGGCTGGAGGGTTCGCTGATCAGTACGCGCGCGCCCAGCTCCTTGAAGAAGCCGCGCCAGAGGACGCCGTAGCGGCTGTACATCAGCGCCCGGGGCAGGCCGATGGTTATGTTATCCATAGATGTAAAGAACTCCACTCTTTTTGTCTTTCGAAAATTATACACTGTATGTGCGAATATTCAAACACCGCGGCGTTAAGGAGTTGTGAAGCGGCGGATTGCTTTCCGGGCATTCACGTCAAAGCCGGAACGCGGTCTATGCAATACGAGAATCTTCGCGCTCCTGCGGCGAAGGCGCGCAAAAGAACAAATTGGAATCTCGAATCGTGTATAGTGAGATACAAAGGCGGAAAGGAGGAGATGAAGATTGGTGGTTGGACGAAGCCGAAGGAGTTGGGAGAGCACGTGCGGAGATTGTGAGCAGCTTGCGAACGGATACTGCCCCGCCGCGGGCAGGGCGGCGGATGCGATGGACAGCTTCGCGGCGATCTGCGAATGGTTTGAACCGATGGAATTGGATGTCGCCCGCCAGTCCGTCCGCCGGGATTTCGGCGGACGGGAGGAGCCGGGGGACGCCAGTTGCGTATGAAGAGATTGTGAGGAGGGGAAACAAATGAAGCTGAAGCGAAGCCTTGCGGCGCTGGCCGCGCTGGCGATGCTGTTTGCGCCGGTGGGGCGCATGGAGGAACTGAGCGAAGCGATTACGGCGGAGCTTGCGGAGGTGGAGGAATTCTCGCCGCAGGCCTGGCCGGAGGAGATCGTGGCGATCGAGGAGCCGCCCGCCGAGCCGTACTCCGGCGAGGATGCCGCGGAAGCGGATGCGGACGCCGAACCGGACGAGGCGGCGGAGGATCCCGAGGCTTCGGCCTGTGGAGCGCCGGAGGTGATCGTCGAGCCAGGATGGGAGTACGACGCGGAGATCGGCGCGATCACGATCCCCTACACGGAGCTGCCCGAGGCGCTACGCTTCGAGTGGAGCTTCGACGGCGATGCTGCCGGCTACGCCGTGCAGACCGCGCCGGTGCCCGAGGGCGATGCGCAGGAGGTCCGGAGCGAGCGCGTCTATACCGGCGAGGCGGCGATCGAGCTTCCCGCCGCGGACTACGCCGAAGGCGGGTGGTACACGCTCTACGTGACGGCCATACTGGAGGACGGCGCGGAGATCGAGGGCTGGAGGTACTTCCGGCTGGAGCAGAGGGAGGGGGAGCTTGGCGTCGCGGCCGAGGCCTTCAACGCCGGGGATACGAATCCCTCGGGGTATTCGAACCCGTCCAGCTTCACGAAGCGGAGGTATTCCGGCCAGTGGCTCTGGCCCCTGGGGAACAGCTACAAGAACGTATCCTCCTGGGTCGGCGGCAGAAAGGCGCCGGCGGCGGGGGCATCCACGAATCACCACGGAACCGACATCCCCGCCCCGGAGGGCACGAAGATCTACGCCGCGCGGGGCGGCAAGGCGGTCAACATGACCCGGCAGTTTCCCAATTTCGCGAAGGGCCTGGGGAACTGGGTCGTGATCGATCACGGCGACGGCTGGTATACCGCCTATGGCCACATGTCCCAGTTCAGCTCCATCTTCGCAAAGGGCAACGTGGTCGACGTCAAGACGGGCGATGTGATCGGCCAGGTCGGCCACACGGGAACGACCAGCCGCGACCTGTCCAGGGGTGACACGGGGGATCACGTTCACTTTGAGATCGCCTACAACTGGTGGGGCGGCGGCTACTACATGAAGTACGGCTACACCTGGGACGCCACGTGGGGGACGAAGGGCTGGGAGGTCGTCGATTCCAGCCCGAACTCCCAGAGCTACACGTACACTGTGCCGAGCGCGACGCCCGTCACAAGCGTCAAGCTCAGCGAGACCTCGGTCTCGCGCGACTACTCCCAGAGCGCCGTGCTGAAGGCGACGGTCTCCCCGGCGGGCGCTTCCCAGGGCGTGACCTGGTCCACCAGCAACGCGAACGTGGCGAAGATCAGCGCGACGAGCGGCGGCAGCATCTACGTCTGGGCCATCAATCCCGGCACGGCGACGATCACCTGCGCCTCCACGGCGGACGCCAGCAAGAAGGCGAGCTGCACGTTCAAGGTCAATTCGCCCTCCACGCTGCAGCTCACGGGCGTGGACTACCCGTCCACCTACGTGATCAACGCCAACGGCTACTATCTGACCTACGGCACGCTGGCCTCCAACGCAAATTTGAAGAGCCTGACCTCGGTGATCAAGAATTCGAGCGGAGGCGTCATCGGTAGCGCCTACACGAAGAGCTTCTCCGGCGGCGTGAAGCGCTACGATATCAAGGGCATCGACAGCAGCGTCCCCTTCTCCAAGATCACTTCCGCCGGGAGCTACACCTGGACGCTGACCGGCTCAGACGTCAGCGGCAGGTCGGTGACGCTGAGCCTGAAGTTCAACGCGGTGAAGTCGGGGAACCGGGTGATCTCGGGCGCCGCTGGCGCGTACGCGCCGATCCCGGTCAGCTCCATCTCGCTGAGCAAGGCGAGCGTCGCGCTGAACAGGAGCAGGGGGGAGACGGTCACGCTGACGGCGACGGTATTGCCGGCGAACGCGGCGAACAAGAGCGTCAAATGGACGAGCAGCAACGGTTCCGTCGCGTCGGTGAGCAACGGAAAGATCACGCCGGTGGGCAAGGGCAGCGCCACAATCACCTGCGTGGCGGCGGACGGAAGCGGAGCGAAGGCCACGTGCGCGGTGACGGTGAGCGAGGATGTAAAGGTCAGCGCCATATCGCTGAGCAAGGCGAGCGTCGCGCTGAACAGGAGCAGGGGGGAGACGGCCACGCTGACGGCGACGGTGTTGCCGGCGAACGCGGCGAACAAGAGCGTCAAATGGACGAGCAGCAACGGCTCCGTCGCATCGGTGAGCAACGGAAAGATCACGCCGGTGGGCAGGGGCAGCGCCACGATCACCTGCACGGCGGCGGACGGGAGCGGAGCGAAGGCCACGTGCGCGGTGACGGTGAGCGATGACGTAAAGGTAAGCTCCATCGCGCTGAGCAGGAGCGCCCTGACGCTCAAGGTGGGCGCGTCCGAGAAGCTGACGGCATCGCTGTCGCCGGCCGACGCGACGAACAAGGGCGTGCGCTGGTCGAGCGGCAATTCGCCGGTCGCTACCGTGGATTCCAGCGGGCGCGTGAGCGCCGTCGCGCCCGGCAGCGCCACGATCACCTGCGCGGCGGCGGATGGAAGCGGAGCGAAGGCCACGTGCGCGGTCGTCGTCGAGGCCGAGGGCGTGCGCTTCGCGGGATTCAGCGAGGATGAGGTCGCGCTCACGGAGGGCGAAACCTGCGAGCTGGACATCGTCACCGACCCCGCCGAGGCCCGCTCCCAGCTGCTGAAGGGCGCGGCCGTAACGGTCGTCGGTTCGTGCATCAGGGCGGAGCTGGTGGACGGCGAGCGCGTCCGGATCCGGGCGCTGAGCGCGGGGAGCGCCGACTGCGTGCTCTGGTCGGAGATGAAGGACGCGAACGGAAGGCGGATCAGCCTGACCTGCAAGGTGACGGTCGAGTGGGCGAAGAAGCCGTCGAAGGTCATCGTCGCGCCGTCCACGGGCGACGACGAGCTCGCGATCGGAGCGAGTGTGCGGTTGGAGGCGGCCTTCCGGCCCGAGGGCGCCTGGTCGGAGCTGCGCTGGTCGAGCTCCAACAAGAAGATCGCCACCGTGGATGAGCGGGGCCGGGTGACCGGCCACAAGGCCGGCACGGCGACCATCACCGCCAAGGCCAGCTACGGCGGCAAGAAGGGAAGCTTCAAGATCAGGGTATTCGATCCCACGCTGCCCACCGGGGTGGAGCTGAGCGAGAGCGGCACCGTGCGGCTGAGCCTGTACGGGGAGCTGCAGCTCGAGGGCGCGCTTCAGCCGGACACCGCGCAGAGCGAGCTGAAGTGGAGCTCCTCCAATAAGAAGGTCGCCTCCGTGGACGAGTGCGGCACGGTCGTTCCGAAGAAGACCGGCACGGCGACCATCACGGTCAAGACCCGCAACGGCAAGAAGGACAGCGTCAAGGTGAAGGTTTTCGATCCCCTCGCGCCCGAAAGGGTCGAGCTGGAGGAGAGCGGCACGCTGGCGCTGGAGGTGGGCGACGAGTGGGCGCTGAGCGCAGTCATCACGCCGGACACCGCCAGCGGCGCCCAGCTGACGTGGACGTCCTCCAACAGGAAGGTGGCGACGGTCGACGCCCTCGGCAATATCGTCGCGAAGAAGAAGGGCAGCGCGACCATCACCGTCAAGGCGAAGAACGGCAAGAAGGACAGCGTGAAGGTAAAGGTGCGCTGAAAAGCGCGCAGAAACCAAGCCATTGGAGGGCGCCCTCGATCGAGGGCGCCCTCAGACCGCTGACAAAGCCAAGTCAGCGGTTTTTTTGCACAAAAGGCGAGGAACCAAAAGGGAAAACGAGGAGA
>CANQGC010000055.1 GCA_947600345.1 uncultured Clostridia bacterium | reverse complement strand
ATCCAAGGAACCTCAGGTTCCTTGGCAGGAATTCTTAAGGGACAGAGTCCCTTAAGCAGGTCCGGGCAGCGCCCGAAACGGGTCTGGGCGGAGCCCAGCGTCCCCCAGCGGCCCGCGGTTTCTAACCAATGCTTCGGCAACGCGAATCACCGTTCCATCGTCCCCATACCGCGGGCCGCCGCGGCGACACCTTTGCCTGGGAGCAAAGCGACCCAGGCAAAGGCAGCCGCCACTAACTCTCGCAACCCCTCGCCGCGAACCTACCATCCTCACTCATAATCAAAGATCATACTCGCCTGCGTCTGTATATACGCATTCTCAATCTCGCTCGCCACATTCGCGAAGCTCGGCACCGCCAGCGTTCCCTCTCCGGGATCGTAGGGCTCTCCCTCGACCAGAATCTCCACGCTGTCCACGCCGTCAAACTGTGTGCAGGTCAGCACCAGCGCTTTGAGCGCCAGCCGCCCGCCATCGCTGTTCTGCACGAGATCGGCAAACTCCTCCGTAAAGTTGACCCGCGCCACGCCATCGACCACATCCACACCGATCAGCCCGCAGCCCTGGGGCAGCGCCGCCTCCAGCGCGCTCTGCGCCCCCGGCCCCTTGGCCAGCTCCAATACCGCCGTGTTCACGTCCGCGTCGGAATAGACCATCCGCGTGACCGGCACCACGACGCTCCCGCTCTCGCAGGGGAAGTAGAGCATCACCGGCTCCAGGCCGTCCCCCACACCCGCCGCGGTCTCCAGGTTCAGCTCGCCCCGGGTGAAGCTCTGCGATATGTCCGTGCCGTGGGTGAGCTTTTCCCGCTTCTGGCCGCCGACCAGGAACTCCACCCGCTCCACGCTGTCGAACTCCGTCAGCGCCTGCACGATGGCCGAGACCATGTTGCTCTCCGCCGCGGCGTCGGGCAGCTCCAGCACCTGCTCGCTCAGGTCGATGCGCGCCAGGCCGTCGTGAATGTCCAGATCGAAGGTCGTGCCCTCGGGCAGCACCGTGCGCAGCCCCAGCCGCGCGGCGTTCATGTCGTTCTCCGGCGACTGCACCATCATCTGCAGCGTCGCCTTCGCGATGCCATCCTGGTAGGCCACGTTGCGCATCACGGGCACCAGATAGCCGTAGTTGTCCTGATAATAGACCACGGTGGACATCGTCGGCGTGGTGCTCTCCGGCTCGGCGGAGGGCGTCGCCGCGCTCACGCCGTCGGCATCCGCCGGGGGCACGGGCGTAGCTTCGACGCCCGCATCCGGAGAGGGCTCGACCAGAGCGTCCGAAGCCGCCTCCCAACCTCCCCACAGCGTCCACGCGCACACCAGCGCCACCGCCACCATCAATAGCGCCAGCGCCAACAGATACAGCTTCCTCTGGCTTCCGGTAATCTTCATCTGGAACCCTCCTCGCGACTCAATCATGATTCCCAGGCCTTTGGAACCAATCTATTCCACCGCGGGTGCGGGTATTCCCATCGGAAATATTTTACCATACACCCGCCCGGCGCGCAAGGGATGCGTTGACGAACTTTCCAACAGGTGCTATAATGAACGGGTGAAAATGAAATTCCCTGCCATTGGAGGTCCCCATATTATGGAACAGCAAATTCAAAAGAAGCGCATCTTCTCCGGCATCCAGCCCACGGGCAACCTGACGCTGGGCAACTACATCGGCGCGCTGCGCAACTTCAACCTCTTGCAGGACGAGTACGACTGCCTGTACTCCATCGTGGACATGCACGCCATGACCGTGCGCCAGAACCCCGCGGAGCTGCGCAAGGCCTGCCTGCGCACGATGAGCATCTTCCTGGCCAGCGGCCTGGATCCCCAGAAGAACATCATCTACTTCCAGAGCCAGGTGCCCCAGCACGCGGAGCTGGCCTGGATCCTCAACTGCTTCACCTATATGGGCGAGCTGCAGCGCATGACCCAGTTCAAGGACAAGGCCGCCAAGCACGCCGACAACATCAACGCCGGCCTGTTCACCTACCCGGTGCTGATGGCCGCGGACATACTGCTCTACCAGACCGACCTGGTGCCCATCGGCGAGGACCAGCGCCAGCACCTGGAGCTCTGCCGCGACGTGGGCCAGCGCTTCAACGCCGTCTACGGCGACGTGTTCACCATCCCCGAGGGCTACTTCCCGAAGGTCGGCGCGCGGGTGATGTCGCTGCAGGAGCCCACGCGCAAGATGAGTAAGTCCGACCCCGAGGACACCTACATCGCCATACTGGATAAGCCGGAGATCATCCGCAAGAAGCTGCGCCGGGCGGTGACGGACTGCGAGAACCGTGTGGTCTACGACCCGGAGAAGCAGCCGGGCGTCGCCAACCTGATGAGCATACTGTCGGCGCTGAGCGGCATGAGCATGGACGCGATCACGGCCGAGTACGACGGCAAGGGCTACGGCATTTTCAAGGACGCGGTGGCCGACGCGGTGATCGCCGCGCTGGAACCGATTCAGAAGCGCTACGATGAGATCAGCGCCGATAAGGCGTACCTCCAGGAGGTGCTCCAGTCCGGCGCCGAGCGCGCGTCGAACATCGCCCACAGGACGATGCTCAAGGTAAGGAAGAAGATCGGCTACGCGCCGTTCAAGCTGTAAGACCAAGAAAGCACGCGGCAGCAGCAGGGAGAATCCAAGGAACCTCAGGTTCCTTGGCAGGAATTCTTAAGGGACAGAGTCCCTTAAGCAGGTCCGGGCAGCGCCCGGCGGGTCTGGGCGGAGCCCAGCGTAACCCTTGAGGCGGAGCTTCGCAGACGGTCGCGGCCTGAAACCAAAGACATCGCCTCCAGCCGGCCCGCGGTATCTAAATCCAAGCTAGGCAATATGCACCGGCGCTCCACCGCCTCTATACCGCGGGCCGACGCGGCGACACCTTGGCTTGAGAGCGCAGCGATTCAAGCCAAGGGAGCCGCCACTAACTCACAAAAACGCCCCGCCCCGCAATACCGCAACATCATCCCTATCCACCCCCTCGAACACGCGCCAACCCCGCGTGTTCTTCCTTCTAAACAAACAGCGAACTCTGCCGAGGTGACACCGTGGAATTCCATCACAAGCCCGTCCTCCTCACCGAATGCCTCGCCGCGCTAAGCATCCGCCCCAACGCCACCTACCTGGACTGCACGCTGGGCGGCGGCGGCCACTCCTCCGAAATCCTCAAGCGCCTGGACGGCGGACGCCTGCTCGGCATCGACCGCGACGCCGACGCCATCGCCGCCGCCTCCGCGCGCCTGGCAAACCTCAACCCCCGCGCAACGTTCACCGCCATCCGCGGCAACTTCCACGACGCGCGGTCGCTGCTGGCGGAGCGTGGAATTGACGCGCTGGACGGCGTGCTGGTCGACCTGGGCGTATCCTCCCACCAGCTGGATGAGCGGACGCGCGGCTTCTCCTACCACGACGACGCGCCGCTGGACATGCGGATGGACGCGAGCCAGCCGCTGACCGCCCGGGAGATCGTGAACGCGTGGAGCGAGGACGAAATCACCCGCATCCTGCGCGACTACGGCGAGGAGAACTGGGCGCGGCAGATCGCCCGGGTGATCTGCGACCGGCGGCCCATTGAGACGACTTCGCAACTGGTGTCGGTGATCGACGCGGCCATACCGAAGAAGTTCCGCGCGAAGGACGGCTCACACCCGGCGCGGCGGACGTTTCAGGCGCTGCGGATCGCGGTGAACGATGAGCTGGACCCGCTGGCCCCGGCGCTGCGGGATCTGGTGGCGATGCTGCGGCCGGGCGGGCGGATCGCGGTGATCGCGTTTCATTCGCTGGAGGATCGGATCGTCAAGAACTGCTTTCGGGAGCTGGCGAATCCTTGCGTTTGCCCGAAGGGGTTGCCGGTGTGCGTGTGCGGGAGGAGGCCTTCATTAAAGCTTTTGACGCGGAAGGCGATTGTTGCGTCGGAGGAGGAGTTGGAGGGGAATCCTCGGGCGCGGAGTGCGTCGCTGCGGGTTGGGGAGAAGCTTGAAGGCGGGGTTGTGTTTGAGGTGTAGTGGGAATTCGAATCGTGGTTTGGAGAGTTAGTGCGGCTGTTTCGCCTTGGAAAGCTTTGCTTTCCAAGGCGAAAGGCGCCGTGGCGGCCCGCGGTTTGGGACGAGGGGGCTTTGATTCGCTTTGCCGGGCTTTTGTTTGATACCGCGGGCCGCTGGGGTTACGCTGGGCTCCGCCCAGACCCGCGCGGGCGCTGCCCGGACCTGCTTAAGGGACGCTGTCCCTTAAGAATTCCTGCCAAGGAACCTGAGGTTCCTTGGATTCTCCCTTTTGCTGCCGCGCTGTTGCGACGGACTTTGGGCCCGTAGATTATGGGCCCAAAGTCCTGCGGTGCGTTTCTATTGAAGCCTTGGATGGAGCCTTGGCCTTATGAAAGGAGACCTTCCTTGAAGTACCTCGATGTTCCCGCAGGGCGCGTGCCCTTGCCCGCGTTCTTCCCCGACGCCACCTACGCCGCCGTGCGCGCGGCGGACTTCGCCTCGGTCGAATCCGCCGGGCTCTTCGGCTGCGAAATGAACAGCTACCACCTGATGACCAAGCCCGGCGCGAAGCTCATCAAATCTCTGGGCGGCCTGCACGGCTTCTCCGGCTATCGCGGCGCGATCCTCACCGACTCCGGCGGCTTCCAGCTCTACTCCCTGATTCGCGAAAACCCCGCCTATGGCGAGATCCGCGACCGGGAGATCATCTTCCGCCCCGACGGCGGACGGGAGAAGCTCACCTTCACCCCGGAGAAATGCATCCAGGCCCAGTTCCAGTACGGCTCGGACGTCATGATGGCTTTGGACATGTGCACCCACCCGGACGATCCGCCGGAGGTGCAGCGCGCGAGCGTCGAGCGCACGGTGGCCTGGAGCCGCCGCTGCCGAGCGGAGTTTGACAAGCTCTGCGCAGGGCGGGAGCGGAGGCCGCTGCTGTTCGGCATCGTGCAGGGCGGGGCGGACTCGGATTTGCGCCGGGAGTGCGGCGAGCGTTTGGAGGAGATCGGCTTCGACGGCTACGGCTTTGGCGGCTGGCCGTTGGGTGCGAACGGGGAGTTCCGCGCGGATGTGTTGAGGATGGCGGCGGACGCCATGCCGGACGGGAAGGTCAAGTATGCGATGGGGCTGGGGCGGCCGGAGGAGATCGTGGCCTGTGTGGGGATGGGGTACACGCTGTTCGACTGCGTGATTCCCACCCGCGAGGCGCGGCACCAGAGGTTGTACGTGTTCGCCGAGGGCTGCGAGACGCCGGAGGGCGTGCGCAGGCCGGACGGTAGGTTCTATCGCTTCCACTACGCGATGGACGAGAAGCACGCCCGCGATCCCCGGCCGGTGGACGAGCACTGCGGCTGCGAGCTCTGCCGGAACCACTCCCGGGCGTATCTGCACCACCTATTCAAGGTGGGCGACCCCAGCGCCCAGCGCCTGGCCACGGCCCACAACCTGCGCTTCTACGGGCGCTTGATGGAGCTATTGCGCGATGAATGAGGAAATCTTCGCCCGGCTGTGCGCGAACAAAAAGTACGGTGACGTGCATCCGGACGCCGTTCGCCGCGCCCTGGAGGATGCGGAGCGGCGCTACCGGAAGCCGAAGGAGATCGAGAAGGCTACGCGGGAGCGGCTGCACGGGGTGGTCTCGGCGTTCAACGAGCTGGGCAAGGTCAGCCCCTCGGGTGGTCTGGAATCCCTGCTTGAGCGCCACGCCTCCACCCGGGAGCGGCTGCCGCTGATCCGCATGGATGCGCTGTACGCGCGCATCTTCGCCGTCACGGGCGAACCGCGAAGCGTGCTCGACCTGGCCTGCGGGCTGAACCCGCTGTACCTGCTGCGGAGGTGCGCCTGCCCCGTGACCGGCGTGGACGTGAGCCGGAGCTGCGTCGAGCTGCTCTCCCGCGAGCCGAACTTCACCGGCGTCTGGACCGACCTGCTCAGCGACGGCGCGGTTCCGGCGGGGCGCTTCCACGTCGCGCTGCTGTTCAAGATCCTCCCGCTGTTGGAGCGTCAGCAGCCGGGTTCGGCGTCCAGGATCATGGAGGAGATCGACGCGGAGTACCTGGTCATCTCCTTCCCCACCCGCACGCTGGGCGGCCGCAACGTGAACATGGAGCGCAACTATGCGGACTGGATGGAAGCCCACCTCCCCGCCGCCCGCCGCGTCGAGGCGCAGTTCGTGGACGAGAACGAGCTGTTCTACATCCTCCGGGAGGTTCCCGGAGCGAGCAAGCCAAAGGAGAAGTAAGCCATGCCCAAGCTCTACGTGGTCGCCACGCCCATCGGGAACCTCGACGACCTGTCGCCGCGGATGCGCGACGCCATCGCGGCTTGCGATTTGATCGCCGCTGAGGACACCCGCGTGACGATGAAGCTGCTCAACCACTGGGACATCAAGCGCCCGCTGGTCTCCTGCCACCGGCACAACGAGGGGGACGTTTCGCCGAGGATCGTCGAGCGAATGCTTACTGAGGATCTGACCGTGGCGCTGACCTGCGACGCGGGCACGCCGGGCATCTCCGATCCGGGCACCCTGCTGGTGCGGGCGTGCTGGGAGGCGGGGATTCCGGTGGAGCCGATTCCGGGGCCCTCGGCGGTGGTGACGGCGCTGTCGGTCTCCGGCTTCGACGCCCGGGAGTTCGCCTTCTACGGCTTCCTGCCCCGGGAGCGGAAGCCGCTGCGCGAGAAGCTGGACGCCATCCGGCGCAGCGGCATCCCCGTCGCCGTGCTCTACGAGTCGCCCCACCGGATCATGGAGCTGGTGGAGCGCATCGGCGAGGCCTGGCCGGGGTGCGCGCTGTGCCTGTGCTCGGACCTGACGAAGAAGTTCGAGCGCGTCTACCGGGGCGCGCCGGAGGCGGTGCTTGCGGAGCTCGCCGCCAACCCCGGCGCGGAGAAGGGCGAGTACTGCCTGGTGGCCGACCTCTCCCCGCTGCCGCCGCCGGAGGAGAAGCCCACCGGCCTGAGCGCCGCGGCGCGGATGCTCGCGGCGATGCTGGACGTGGACATGGACCTGGACGACGCCGCCTCCGCCGCGCTGGCCGCAGGATGCCCCCGCAACGAGGTCTACCGCGCCAGGCTGCGCATCCGGAAGCTGTTTGACGGCGAGGAATGACGCGCGGCGCGGAGCCCGGGAGAGGGCGCGGAGGAGGGCTCGGCGTGAAGCTTCGCCGTCAAAATTTCCGATAAATTCTGGAAAAATAGGCAAAAGCATCTTGCACACTCCGAAAAAAGGTGCTATAATCTGTGAGTATGTTGTGTTGATTAGATGAAGGAGGATGTCCCATGACCGCTCTGTCCATTGTTCTCGATATCGTTTTGATTTTGATCTCCCTCGTGCTGATCGTGTCCGTTCTGATGCAGGAGGGCCAGCGCCAGGGTCTGGGCGCCATCTCCGGCGGTGCGGAGACCTTCTTCGGCAAGGGCAAGGCCAAGGGCATCGAAGCCAAGCTGGCGAAGATCACCAAGATCGCCGCCGTGGCCTTCATCATTCTGGCCATCGCCGCCACCATCGTGGTGTCCCACAATACCCCGGCCGCTCCCGCCACCGTGGAGGAGGCCGTCGAAGACGTAGAGGAAGCCGTCGATGAGGCCGCCGAGGACGCGGAGGAAGCCGTCGACGATGCCGCTGAGGACACTGAAGATGCCGTTGACGAGGCTGCTGAGGACGCCGAGGATGCCGTTGACGAGGCCGCCGAGGGTGCGGAGGAAGCCGTTGACGAGGCCGCGGATGCCGTAGAGGAAACCGCCGACGAAGCCGCGGATGCCGTAGAGGAAACCGCCGACGAGGCCGCGGACGCCGCGGAGGAAGCCGCTGCCGAATAACGGATAGCGGGCAATGCGCAAAGCCAGGGCGGATACTGTGCATCCGCCCTGGCTTTGTATCCCCGCCCCCGGACTACTCGCCGCGCGCCTTCGGCCGCAAAGCCTAAAGGCAACACCGCACAGAACGGCATCGCCTGCCGGCAACCTTATCTGTGCGGTGTTGCCCTAAATGGCGCGTCGCTCGCGCCCGGCACCGCGGCGGTCCGCCAGGCATTCCCCGGCCGGTCGCCGCTTTTCGCCTGGGCTTCCATCCCCGGGCGCATCAAACGGCGCGCGGTTGGCATCCACGCGCCGTCTCTCGCAGGCGATCCGCGCTCAGCGGACTGGCCGCTCAGTCCTGCATCCGGACATTCACGCCCGGTATTCCGGCCAGCGCTTCGAGGTCGTTGATCTCGTTGCCGCTCAGGTACAAACTCCTCAGGTGCGTAAGCCCGCTCAGCGCGCTCAGGTCGTGGATGCCGCAGTTCTCCAGGTCCAAGACCGCCAGATTCGTTAGCCCGCTCAGCGCGCTCAGGTCGCTGAGCTCATTTCCGGCCAGGTACAAGACCGTCAGATTCGTAAGCCCGCTCAGCGCGCTCAGGTCATGGATGCCGCAGTCCCTTATGGACAGCCGCTCCAGCCTCGTCAGTCCCGCCAGTACGCCGAGGTCGTCGATGTTGATTCCATCCAGATACAGCTCCTTCAGATTCGGAAGTCCGCGCAGCACGCTCAGGTCGCCGATCTCGTTGCCGTTCAGGCTCAGGCCCTGCAGCTTCGTCATACCCGCCAACGGGGCGATGTCGCTGATCTCGTTGTCGACCAAGGACAGATACATCAGATTTGTAAGCCCGCTCAGCGCGCTGAGGTCACTGATGCCGTTGGATGCCAGTTGCAGCTGCTTCAGATTCTTAAGCCCGCCCAGCGCGCTGAGGTCGCTGATGCCGCACTCGTCCAGCTCCAGAATCTCCAGGCGAGGCAGCCACTTCAGTACTTCAAAGTTGTCGATCAGATTGTAACTCAAAGCCAATTCCGTCAGCTTCGAAAACTTGCCCAGTATGCCGATATTGTTGATTTCGTTTTCATACAGCAACAAGCGTTTCAGATTCAACAGCCCGCTCTTGTTCAGGTCGCTGAGATCGCAGATTCCCTTGTTGCTCAAGTCCAGCTCCGTGATGGTCGCCAGGTCCGAGGGATAGATGTCCCCCTCCGGCTTGCCAAGCTGCTCCCGGATCGCCTCCTCGATCCCGGGCTCCGCGAAGGAGCAGGGCGTGGTCAGCGCCTCCATCGCCTCGCCCAGGTGCTCGATGGGCGACCAGTCGGCGACGGGATTCCCAAAGAAGGTCAGGTCCGTCAGCCCCGTCAGGCCGCTCAGCGGGCTCAGGTCGCTGATGCCGTTGTTATCCAACCGCAGCACCGTCAGGTTCGCGAGCCCGCTCAGCGCGCCGATGTCACTGATGCTGTTGTCGTACAAAAACAGCTGCGTCAGATTCGTAAGCCCGCCCAGCGCGTCGATATCGCTGATGCGATTTTCGCACAAATCCAAGTGCGTCAGATTCGTCAACCGGCTCAGCGCGCCGATGTCGCTGATCTCATTGCCGTACAGCCACAGCTGCTCCAGATTCGCAAGCCCGCTCAGCGCGCTCAGGTCGCTGACGCTGTTGAAATTCAGCCACAATACCTTCAGGCTCGTCAGCCCGCTCAGCGCGCTCAAATCGCTGATGCAATTGTTGGACAGATCCAAATCCGTCAGGCCCTTGAGCTCGCTCAGCCCGCTCAGGTCGCGGATGCTGTTGTTGGACAGATCCAGGCGCGTCAGGTTCGGAAGCATGCGCAGCGCGCTCAGGTCGGTGATCCCCAGGCCGCTCAGATCCACCTCCGTGACGCTCTCCAGCTCCGCAGGATCGGCTTCGGCCACCATCTCCGCCAGCACGTCGCGCTCCGCTTCGCCATCCTGCCCCTCCGCCAATGCCAGCGCCGGGATCAGCAGCGCAAGCAGCAGCGCGATCATCCAAACTCGCTTCATATTCCTTCCCTCCCGTCGCGGGCGCAGTCTCGCCCCGCCCCTTCGCGTTCAGTATAGCACGGCCTTCCTTTTTATGTCAACGGCGCGGCTGGGCGGACGCACGCCCAGTTTTAACTTGACAAGCCGCGCGCGCTTTCCTATAATAGAGGGGCGTTGATGGAGAACAGTAGGCTGTGTACGCCCTTCAGAGAGCCGCCGGTGGGTGCGAGGCGGCGGCCGGAACAGTCGAACTCGCTCCGGAGCATCCCGGGCAATGCCGGGCGGCGGCCGCCGTTATCCGGCGCAAAGCGGATCGCGCGAACTGCGCGCATCAATGAGAGTGGTACCGCGAAAGGCTTGCCTTCCGTCTCTTAAACGAGATCGAAGGCTTTTTTATTTTCACGACAAACCAAAAGGAGCGTTTGAAAGCATGAACAACATCCCCAAGTACGATCCGGCGGCAGTGGAGACCAAGTGGCAGCGGCACTGGAACGAGAACCACTCCTTCGCCGCGGAGAAGTCCCACGACAAGCCCAAGTTCTACCCGCTGATCGAGTTCCCCTATCCCTCGGGCGCGGGCCTGCACGTGGGCCATCCCCGCTCGAACACGGCCATGGACATCATCGCCCGCAAGCGCCGCATGGAGGGCTACAACGTGCTCTTCCCCATCGGCTACGACGCCTTCGGCCTGCCCACCGAGCGCTACGCCATCAAGAACCACATCCACCCGTCCATCGTGACGAAGCAGAACATCGCCCATTTCCACGCGCAGCTGCAGCGGCTGGGCTTCTCCTTCGACTACGATCGCGAGATTTCGACCACCGACCCCAAGTACTACAAGTGGACCCAGTGGATCTTCCTCAAGCTCTTCGAGCACGGCCTGGCCTACAAGATGGAGATGCCCATCAACTGGTGCCCCACCTGCAAGGTCGGCCTGGCCAACGAGGAGGTCATCAACGGCAAGTGCGAGAAGTGCGGCGGCGAGGTCGTGCGGCGCGTCAAGAGCCAGTGGATGCTCAAGATCACTGAGTACGCCCAGAAGCTGATCGACGGCCTGGACGACGTGGACTTCATCGAGCGCGTGAAGGTGCAGCAGCGCAACTGGATCGGCCGCAGCGAGGGCGCGGAGGTGGACTTCCATCTGTCCTCCGGCGACGCGCTGACCGTCTACACCACCCGCCCGGATACGCTCTTCGGCGCGACCTACATGGTCATCTCCCCCGAGCATCCGCTGATCGAGAGCCGCAAGGAGCTCATCAAGAATTACGATGAGGTCGTCGCCTACCGCGAGGCCGCGGCGCGCAAGAGCGACTTCGAGCGCACCGAGATGAACAAGGACAAGACCGGCGTGGCCATCGACGGCATCACCGCCACGAACCCCGTGACCGGCACGCAGATTCCGGTCTGGGTCTCCGACTACGTGCTGATGGGCTACGGCACCGGCGCGATCATGGCCGTGCCCGCCCACGACGAGCGCGACTGGGAGTTCGCCAAGAAGTTCGACCTGCCGATCATCGAGGTCGTGGCCGGCGGAAACGTCAACGAGGCCGCCTACACCGACATCCAGGACGGCGTGCTGGTGAACTCCGAATTCCTGAACGGCATGAAGGTGGCCGAGGCGAAGCGCGCCATCATCGACTACCTGGTCAGCAAGGGCATCGGCCACAGGAAGATCAACTTCAAGCTCCGCGACTGGGTGTTCTCCCGCCAGAGGTACTGGGGTGAGCCGATCCCGCTGGTCAAGTGCCCCTGCTGCGGCTGGGTGGCGCTGCCCTACGACCAGCTCCCGCTGGAGCTGCCCGAGGTCGAGAGCTACGAGCCCACCGACAACGGCGAATCCCCGCTGGCCGCGATGACCGACTGGGTCAACACTACCTGCCCGAAGTGCGGCGGCCCCGCCCAGCGCGAGACCGATACCATGCCCCAGTGGGCGGGCTCCAGCTGGTACTTCCTGCGCTACATCGATCCGTTCAACGACAGCGAGCTGGCCTCGATGGAGGAGATGAAGTACTGGCTGCCGGTGGACTGGTACAACGGCGGCATGGAGCACACCACGCTGCACCTGCTCTACTCTCGCTTCTGGCACCGCTTCCTCTACGACATCGGCGTGGTGCCCACGCCCGAGCCGTACCAGAAGCGCACCTCCCACGGCATGATCCTGGGCGGCGACGGCGAGAAGATGTCCAAGTCCCGCGGCAACGTCATCAACCCGGACGACATCGTGGACAAGCTGGGCGCGGACGCCTTCCGCCTCTACGAGATGTTCATGGGCGCCTTCGATCAGGCGATTCCGTGGTCCACCGAGGGCGCGCAGGGCTGCCGCCGCTTCCTGGACCGCGTCTGGCGCATGATGGAGTTCATGACCGACGAGGAGGGCATCTCCGAGGACATGAAGTACGACGTCCACGCCTGCATCAAGAAGGTCGGCGAGGACTACGAGCGCATGAAGTACAACACCGCCATCGCTTCGATGATGTCGCTGGTGAACGGCTTCTACGCCAAGGGCAGCGTCACCCGCGGCGAGATGCGGGTGCTGATGCAGCTGCTCAACCCCGTGGCCCCGCACATCACCGAGGAGATCAACGAGCTGTGCCATCTCAACGACTGCGAGCTCATTCGCAACGCCTGGCCCGCATACGATGAGAGCGCGCTGGTCAAAGCTACGGTGGAGATCGCGCTGCAGGTGAACGGCAAGGTCCGCGGCCGCATGGACGTGCCCGCCGACCTGACCCGCGAGGGCGCGAGCGAATACTTCCTGGCGCTGGACGAGGTGCAGAAGCTCATCGCCGGCAAGCCCGTGAAGAAGCTGATCTTCGTGCCCGGCCGCCTGGTGAACATCGTAGTTTAAATTGGAGGTACCATGAACGCATTCCAAGCCTTGATTCTCGGCGCGGTGCAGGGGCTCACGGAGTTCCTGCCGGTCAGCTCCTCCGGCCACCTGCTGGTGCTGGAGAAAGCTTTCGGCATCGCGCCCGACCTGACGCTGAACATCCTGTTGCACATGGGCACGCTGGTGGCCATATTCGTGGTGTACTGGAAGCGCATCTGGAACATGGTGCTGCACCCGGTCAAGAGCGAGCTGCGCTGGCTGATCGTGGCCACGATCCCGGCCGTGATCGCCGCCCTGGTGATCGACTTCGACGAGGCCTTTGAGGGCAAGTTCATCGTCTGGTCCTTCTACCTGACCAGCATCGTGCTGGTGGCGGGCACGGCGATCAACAAGTGGCGCAGGCGCAACCATGCGCTGCACAAGAGGATCGGCCTGCGCGACGCGCTGGCGATGGGCTGCATGCAGGCGGTGGCCATCCTTCCCGGCCTCTCCCGCTCGGGCAGCACCATCTCCGGCGGCGTGGCCTCGGGC